>CAZZXJ010000121.1:7790-12604 GCA_964657905.1 uncultured Stigonema sp. | reverse complement strand
AGGTTTTATTCTAGCACGATATGCCAAAGAAAAGTTAGCTCAGTTAGAACTATTAAATGGTGAACTACCGCACAGTGCGGTAGTTCACAAGCAAGACTTGCAATAGAAGAATACTTAGTCACTTTAAGGCTGAAGCTTCATCCAGTGAAAAGCCAACTATTTGAAACTCACCACGGTGCAAATTTTCTGGGCGCAGTGGGATTGAAACAAGGATACTGTTTATATGAGCGCTTACGCCAGAACGAAAAACATCTTTTTTTACAAGTGCGGCTCTAAACCCACCTATGTAGTTTTTTTCTTTTCCTGTTCCCTGTTCCCTGTTCCCTTTTTTATGTAAAACCAGAGATAATTATAAAATATTTGACTTGAAAACAGAAAAACAATGACTGAAACAAAGCCTACAGCGAGAGTGCGTCGGGGAAGAATATTTCCGGAAATCCAGTGGACAGAAGAACAGAAAATCCAATGGCAATCTGAACTAGAAGCAACTTACCAACGCTGCAAAGTGATTTTTGAGCGCGTCCAGTCAGAGTTAATTAAAACTCACTATAACTGGTTTACGGCTGTAGAACCAAAGAGTGGTGATTATTTCATTGATAAAGATGAAGAAGTAGTGACCCAAATGTGCCTACAGAAACACCCAAATGCTATTCCTTTCATTTTCGCTATCAATGAAACAGGGGTAGCTGGTAGGATATGATCGAGGGCAATTTTGGTAGTGATGGTGAGCTATTTTTTGATATTGAGTTGATTGCTGCACAGGGATTAGAACTACCAGTAATTGCCATGCTGGACAGCGGGTTTACAGAGTTAATTGCCGTTAATTCTCAGGATTTAGAGGCACTAGGTTGGCGTTATTTGCGCGATCGACAGCTGCGAACAGCACAGGGGATAACTGTTTTTAGGATTTATTTGGGAAAAGTACGCTTAGACGGACAGGAGTTTGAAATTCCCGTCTATGCTGGCAATGATATTACGGAAGTTTTACTGGGTAGTCAGTGGCTAAAAACTATGCGGTTAGTTGCAGATATGCCATCAGGAATATTGACTTTGGAAGCAAGCTGAGGGATAAATTCAAGATGCGGGCTAGCGATCGCCCCTAATCAATGCCTCGAATTCTTCTAAAGCCTGACTCACTCCAACCTCACTGGCACGCTGCATAAACCGTGGGATAATCTCTGTAACTGCTACACCAGGAAATGTGGGACTCGTCTGGAACTCAACATACTTGCCGAATTGCAGCACATTGATTTTTAGCTTTCCACCCTTATAGATCCATAACTCTGGTACTCCCAAAGCTTCATAAGCATCAACTTCGGTCTTAGAGGTCAAGTCAGTTTCCAGTGCTAAATCAGGTGGCGGGTCTTGTGTCAAATCCAGTCGGTTCTTACCGATGACAGCTTTATAGTTTTGAATGTAGAAGCAATCGTCTGGCTCAATACCTGCGATCATACCTTTACGCTTAAAGGTTGTAGAGCCAAGGGGTTCCCATGCGCGTTTCTGGACTCTAAGCAGGGTTTTGACTAAATCTGCAAGCAAAACTTTTGACCGTTCATGCTCTGGTAGTGGAGCGATGATTTCTAGAATCCCATTAGCATAAGCAATTCGAGATGTACGCCGTTCTCCTAAATCAGCGAGAATTTCTTCAAACCCTTCCCAGGAAACAGGCTGTAGGGTGACTTTTTGACCTGGTTCTAACCGCAGGCTAATGGCAGTTGTTGACATTGCTTGCTTTACTCCTGTTGAACAAACCGATTCGAGAAACCCGGTTTCTGAAGCTTAGCGCTATCCATCTAGTTCAAAAATACCACTTTATTCTGAACTCTTTGCAGTCAGAAAAAATTACCATATAAGAAAACAGGTTACGAATCTTAATAATGACTGTAAATACACAGCAGCTACCAACAACAGCCACCTTTGAGAAACTCTATTGGACTTGGCAGGGTTATAAAATTCAGTATACCGTCATGGGAACTGGAGAACCCTTGGTATTGGTGCATGGTTTTGGCGCTTCTATTGGACATTGGCGGAAGAATATTCCTGTTTTAGCAAATGCTGGCTACCAAGTGTTTGCCCTTGACCTTTTAGGGTTCGGAGGTTCCGATAAACCACCGTTAAATTACACAGTAGAAGTGTGGGTGGAACTGCTGAAGGATTTTTGTACAGCACACATCAAAGAACCTGCTGTATTTATCGGCAATTCCATCGGCGCACTTTTAAGCTTAATGGTAGTTGCAGAACATCCAGAAATTTCTGCTGGTGGTGTTTTGATTAACAGTGCGGGTGGGTTGAGTCATCGTCCCCATGAACTGAACCCACCACTACGCATTGTCATGGGGGCATTTAACAGGTTAATCGGTCATCCGATTACAGGCAAATTGGTCTTCAACCGCGTCCGCCAAAAAGCCCAAATTCGCCGCACCCTCTACCAAGTTTATCGCAACCGGGAAGCCGTCACCGATGAACTAGTCGATTTACTTTATACCCCTTCCTGCGATCCAGGCGCACTGCAAGTTTTTGCCTCTATCCTCACAGCGCCTCCTGGTCCCAGTCCAGTGGAACTATTGCCCAACGTCGAACGTCCGTTGCTAGTAATTTGGGGTGCAGATGACCCTTGGACACCTATTACCGGGGCAAAAATTTACGAGAAGGCGCGGGAGAATGGTAAAGAAATTCAAATCGTCCCCATTCCCAATGCTGGACATTGTCCCCACGATGAAGTGCCAGATATTGTTAATCAGCAAATTGTCGAGTGGTTAGGGCAACGAATGTTGTAACAGATGTAACGGATATTTTATCAGTGACATCCGTTATAATTCTTGCGTTTTTGCGTGAGTAGGGGCGCGGAGACCGCGCCCTGACATTGTCGTTGATTCAATCGAAAACTGCTGTAAGTTAGTTGAGGCAAAATCAATATTACAGCACCATTATCGGGTAGACCAGACCGTAGGGGCGCGGTCTCCGCGCCCTGACATTGTCGTCAATGCAATTGAAAACTGCTGTAATGAATTAGTTCGTCTGTCACCCATTTAATTGGTCGTCCAACCAATTAAATTGCAGCCGTTTCCTTTTACAAGGTTGTTGTCCTTGCCACTTTCCGACTAAAACAGTCATCTCCAGGCATTCCTGCCACTCGGCTTTTGTCGCATACTCTACCTCAGTTAACCTCACCCTAGGGGTTTGTGGCAAACTGTTCCAGAAGCCCCACTTATCAAATTTTTCTGGTACTTCCCACAGAATTAAATGCATCTCTGACCAAAAATTGAGAGGTTGGGTTCGCATTAAATCCCCAATCACACCAACTCCACCCACTTGGTACTCCGTCTGTAGCCTGTACGCTAATGCTTGAGCCTGCTGCTTCCATGTCTGGCGGCGTCCTTCATCTTGCTGTTGTTGTCGGTGTATCCGTCGCAGCGATCGCACCCACTCATATCCCGGCATCAACTTGACAGTCTCGACCAAGCCTAAACTCATTAGCAGCATCGCAATTGCATTGCGGGTTCCCACTTCACTACCACCAATGAGAGGGAAAGGACCGCCTTCTAGCTTAGTTTCTGGACACCAAGCGATAAACTGTTCAGCTTGAATGGTATGGGGTTGCAAGTCCACAATGGGGGTGAAGGGAACGCTACCCCAATTGATTTCTTCCCCGAACTCATACCGAAATTCCCATCGTCGCTGCTGCCAGATACTGGTAAAGGCTGGTAACCGTTGCTGTTGGGGCAACCAGAAAATTTCGGGACTGAAGTTTAAGCCAGACAAACCTCGATAACACCCATCTGCATCTAGAGATTGGAGCCGATAGCCCTCAACGGACCACTGCCAAAACTTTACCTGTTGGGCGACAGAGTCAACAATCCAGTAATGCTGCACACGACCTTGTTCGTAGTACCGCCGCCGGACTTGCTCGTCAATGTCAGCGTTTTCTGGCAACACAATTTCAATCACCAGGTTAGCTGCCCCTTCCATGTAGCAGTCATGACAAGTATTTTCTGGTAGACGCTCAATGCCGCGCATAATGATATCTGGCGTAAACACATCTGCCTCAACCTGCATCCCGTAATTGGGACCAAAGCAAGCTCCCAAGCCAGCCTGACTGACAGCAGCCGACAATGCCTGTCGCAGACTGTCCCGCACCCACCGATGCTCTCCTTGGAATCGGGAACCAAGAGGAGGCCACCACTGATCGCGGTAATCAGGGGAAAGGGGTAAATCTTCTGCCCATGTCAGCCATTCGTCCATTGATTGATGAGGAACTTCATACGCTAAGCGCAATGCTTCCCACCATTTGTCCAGTGGAGCAAATGCGATCGCCGCGTCTAATCCCCAACCAATTAGCGCTTCTTTAAGAAGCCAACGACTGCCTGCTATGGTACCACCTACCAGAAACTGTCCCCCTACTAACTCCAACCGGAACTCTGGCGACAAGCATTCACTCTGATCAATGCTTTGCGTTGCACAGTGATACTCCAAACCCTGTTGAGTCGGCGGGTATCGTAGTTGTTTACGTTCATCAGACATAGGTTTTCAACTTCTGGTTCGCGCTCCTCGTCAGAAGACTCATCTATTTAGATGATAGACAGTGCATCTTCTGTGCCTTCGTTTCCCTGGTAATTTCATAAGTGGCTGCACTAATCATCATAGTGCGATCGCCACCTAAAATGGTACTATTGTTCTACTATGAATAGTGTTCGCGCCCTGTAATTCAGGGTGCGAGGAGAAATTACTGCTGAGCGATCGCAATTACTTCTTCCACTGGCAGACCCAAGGCTTGTGCCACCTGTTCAACATTTAAACCCATTTGTAACAATCGG
>CAZZXJ010000121.1:0-7690 GCA_964657905.1 uncultured Stigonema sp. | reverse complement strand
GGAATATCACCTTGGAGTCGAGGGGTATAACTACGTTTAACTTCTTCTCGTGACACCCGAAGAGATGGTACAAATGCCCAATCTGGCGCTTTGACGACAAACTGGTTATTTAAGGTGGCACAGATGCCGTAGTTAGTCATCGTTAAAGCGTTGGTTGGCAATCGTCCTGCCAGTTCCAAGCTTTCTGTTAAAGCCGCAGCAAGAGGTGGCTGATTAACGTTATCCACTGGCTCGTCATCTAAAACAAAATCATCTGGTAATTTTTCCCAGGTAATTTCATAAGTGGTTGCACTGGCAAGCATGGTAAGACTGCCTCGTTAATGCCATCGATACGTGAATATCACACATTGATCACTTTTGATTGAGATGGAGTCAGCAAATCTTGCAACTTCTGTCGCCATCTCAACTCAATATGTCAAAGTTAGCATAACTCAAGGCGATATCTATATATAGAGAGGTGCGATCGCCACCAAAAACAGTACTATTGTTCTACTATGATCAAGGCAACGGTGATATTATTAAGAACTGTTTCGCGCCGCCCCTGTCTCTCAGCCAAGCCGATATGTCAAATACCTCGATCGCCGAATCCTTAAACGGACATCTTCCGCACCCCAACCAGAATAGCCAAAATACCATCCGCATTCGGGGTGCTAGGCAGCATAATCTGAAAAATATTGACTTGGAATTGCCACGAGATCGCCTGATTGTGTTCACTGGTGTTTCTGGTTCTGGCAAATCTTCTCTGGCATTTGACACAATCTTTGCCGAGGGGCAACGTCGCTATGTAGAATCACTGAGTGCCTATGCGCGGCAATTCTTAGGACAGTTGGATAAACCTGATGTCGAAGCGATTGAGGGTTTAAGTCCAGCGATTTCCATCGATCAAAAGTCTACCTCCCATAATCCCCGTTCTACTGTGGGCACGGTGACGGAGATTTACGACTATCTGCGACTGCTGTTTGGACGGGCGGGTGAACCCCATTGTCCGATATGCGATCGCTGTATCGCACCCCAAACAATAGATGAGATGTGCGATCGCATTATGGAACTACCTGATCGCACCCGCTTTCAAATCCTCGCCCCTGTTGTTCGCGGCAAAAAAGGCACTCATAGTAAGCTTTTATCGAGTCTTGCTTCACTCGGTTTTGTGCGGGTACGGGTAAATGGCGAGGTGCGAGAATTGTCTGATGCCATTGATTTAGATAAAAATTTTACTCACACAATAGAAGTGGTGATTGACCGCCTCGTGAAAAAGCCTGGTATTGAAGAGCGTTTGGTCGATTCTCTTTCTACGTGTCTTAAGCAATCAAGTGGAATTGCGGTAATTGTCTTTACTCCACCGACAGATGAAACCCAACTAACAACTAACACTGAACAAGAATTGGTATTTTCCGAAAATTTTGCTTGTCCAGAACATGGGGCGGTGATGGAGGAATTATCGCCGCGCTTGTTTTCGTTTAATTCTCCTTATGGTGCTTGTCCCCACTGTCATGGGCTTGGGAGTTTAAGAAGGTTTTCGCCAGAGTTGGTGGTACCCGATCCGGAAGCGCCTGTGTATTCAGCAATTGCGCCTTGGTCTGATAAGGAGAATTCTTATTATTTGGAGTTGCTGTATAAGGTGGGGCAAATTTATGGGTTTGAGTTACAGACGTTGTGGAGTCAGTTGACTGAGGATCAGCGAGGGGTGGTTTTGTATGGGGAGGTAACCGCAGAGACAAGCCAGTGCGTTGCGCGGGTTCCCCGCGTTGAAGCAACTGGCGCGGCGAGGACGCACAAAGAGAGTTATAAAGGGGTGCTTCCGATATTGCAAAGGCAGTATGAGGGGGCTTCGGAGTTGATGAAGCAAAGGTTGGAGCAGTTTTTGGTTGATCAGCCGTGTCCGGTGTGTGAGGGGAAGCGATTGAAACCGGAGGCGTTGGCGGTGCGGTTGGGACAGTACCGGATTTTGGATTTGACTGGGGTATCGATTCGGGAGAGTCGGGAGAGGATTGAAAAGTTTAAGTTGAGCGATCGCCAGTTGCAAATTGCTGATTTGGTACTCAGAGAAATCAAAGCGAGATTGCAGTTTCTGTTGGATGTGGGGTTGGATTACCTGACGCTTGACCGTCCAGCCATGACGCTTTCGGGTGGGGAAGCGCAACGAATTCGTCTAGCAACTCAGATTGGTTCTGGTCTGACTGGGGTATTGTACGTTTTAGATGAACCAAGTATTGGTTTACATCAACGAGATAATGGGCGGTTGCTGCGAACTTTAACCAGATTGCGCGATTTGGGTAATACGTTAATTGTAGTAGAGCATGATGAAGAAACTATTCGGGCTGCTGACCACATTGTAGATATTGGTCCTGGTGCGGGTGTTCGTGGGGGAGATATTGTCGCCCAAGGTGATTTGCAGACGTTGCTGGCGGCGGAAAAGTCGCTGACGGGTGCGTATTTGTCAGGACGGCAGGTGATTCCAACTCCAGGAGCACGCAGAGAAGGAAATGGGCGTAGTCTGGTCATGAAAAATGCTTACCGCAATAACCTGAAAAATATAGATGTGGAAATACCTCTGGGTAAGCTTGTGGCTGTCACTGGTGTTTCTGGTTCTGGTAAGTCTACCCTAATTAATGAATTACTTTACCCCGCACTGCAACATCATCTTACCCGGAAAGTACCTTTTCCTAAACAGATAGATGGAATTGAGGGATTGAATGCTATTGATAAGGCAATTGTCATTGATCAATCGCCTATTGGGAGGACACCGCGTTCTAACCCAGCGACTTACACAGGTGTTTTCGATGTTATTCGAGACGTATTTTCCCAAACAGTAGAAGCCAAAGCAAGGGGTTATAAACCGGGGCAATTTTCATTTAATGTCAAAGGCGGACGTTGTGAGGCTTGTAGTGGACAGGGTGTGAACGTCATTGAAATGAATTTTTTACCGGATGTTTATGTACAGTGCGAAGTTTGTAAAGGTGCGAGATACAATCGTGAAACTTTGCAGGTGAAGTACAAAGATAAGTGTATTTCTGATGTTCTCAACATGACAGTTGAGGAGAGTTTGGAGTTTTTTACAAATATTCCTAAAGCAGTGGGTAGACTACAAACTTTGGTGGATGTTGGGTTGGGTTATATTCAGCTTGGACAACCAGCGACGACATTATCTGGTGGTGAAGCGCAACGAGTGAAATTAGCCACAGAACTATCGCGTCGCGCCACGGGTAAGACGCTTTATTTAATAGATGAACCAACGACAGGTTTATCTTTTTATGATGTCCACAAGTTGTTAGATGTGTTGCAACGTTTGGTAGATAAAAGTAATTCAATTTTAGTAATTGAACACAATTTAGATGTGATTCGGTGTGCTGATTGTGTAATAGATTTGGGACCAGAAGGTGGCGATAAAGGAGGAGAACTCATTGCTGTGGGTACGCCTGAGGAAGTGGCAGCAAATCCAAGGTCGTATACTGGGCAGTATTTAAAGCAGGTGTTGCAGCAGTATCCACCCATAACCAATTTTGAAGTAAGTAGGGTGCGTTAGTGAAACGTAACGCACCTTACACAACTTCCCGAAACTAGAGCATTAAAGCTTTCTCTAAGAGAAATTTATCTCATACTAATAATACCAATTCTAAAAATGATTGCTACAAATGAATCCCTACAGGTGATAAGCGCCATTTATTACCACTAGGAAGTTACTAAGGCATATACATCGTCAGTCCCGCAAATTTCCTGACCTTAGTTTCCTCTATATAATTCAGTTATGTAAATCTTTGGTATGTAAATTGCAATTTCTGCTTTGTCGCACCTATCAAAAGCATAGCCAGCTACAGATGTTGTTGGTAGGGTCACAACGGGCGTTGTGACCCTACTATTTAATGTGTAGTCGAATTTTTGCGAATTGGTATAATTTTAAAAAAACAAGCTCGGCTCTACGTGAAAAAAATCTCCCAAAGCTTCAGCTTGTTCTTTAGTAAGTTTTAACTCATTATTAATAACTTTTTTAACAATCTCACTAGAACTAAGAACTCCCACTAAATCAGCAGGTTCCAAACTCCGAGCCTCCATCAAATGAAGCAGTCTTGAGCCTGGTGTTGAGGTGTTAAGCTGATAGTGCTTATCTTCAAAATCTTCAATCAATTTTACCAGTAATTCCAACAAAGCATCTTCTTCTGGGGTAAGGTTTTCACGAGAGAGTAGTTCTTCAACAATTTCTAAAAATTTCTCATTTTCTTCCTCAGTTTTAATAATCCGAGGTTGATACTCAGATAGTAAGAGGCTGTAAATTGCTGAGTTAAAAGTAAGTGTCATTTTTCCAGTTATCTTTGTCGTATTCGGCATGAGTCAAGATATATTTAATGTAGATAACCTGCTTTTGATAATTGATACTACTGATTAAGCGGTATTTATTGCCTTTGATATTGAAAACTGTAAAGTTGCCAACGGCTTCTGCTTGAGGATAAATAGCTTGAACTTCTACCAAATTCTCCCACTTTTCTTTACTAACAGTTCTGTACCAGTCATCCAGTACCTCACAGCAATCAGCGTGTTTTTTGCAAAAATCTCGTAGCTTTTTCCGACTGATAACATGCATTAAGTTATGATTCCTGCTTTTTCCACCTTTCCTCGTTTGATATTTCAGACTATCCTCAAGCCCTTGTCAAAAGGCGATCGCATCTTAAAGAAGATGAGGAAGTGAGCAATTTTGGGGAAGTTGATTGGGACAAAGCAACATTGTTTAGCTCTGCTACACCTAGTCTAGTCCAGTCTGCCCTTAATTAGCTTAGTGAAATAGGTAGTAGACATCTCCGAAATAGTAACGTTTTGTGGTAAAAGAATATAGTAGTGTTTTTTAACACCAAAGTTATGAGTTCAGTACTAAAGCACATCGAAGCGAATCCTCAAGAAACCCAACGATTAATTGGTCTAAAGTATCCTGAGCTACAAATCTTACTTCAAAATGCCGAACAATTACACCACGAAAAAGAAGCTTTATTAGAATCAAGGAAAATCAGGATTATCTCGGGTGGAGGTGGTCGCAAACCAAAATTATCTATTCCCCGAACAAATAATTTTAACCTTGGTGTATCTCAGACACATGACGACATTCCAACTTCTTGGTATCCAGTTCGGAGTGAGTGAGTCCACAGCCAATGATGCATTTAATTATTGGTTGCCAATGCTGAGAGAATTGCTACCATCCAGTTTAATTGAACAAGTAAAAAAAAAGGAGTCTGACTACGAAGTAGTTAAAGAAATACTCACAGAGTATGAATTAATTGTAGACAGCTATGAGCAAGTCAGAGAAAGACCAAGAGACAATAAAGAGCAAGAAAAGCATTACTCTGGCAAGGCTTGTAAACATACATTTAAAAGTCAGATTATTATCTTGCCAGATGCAAAGGATATCGTTGATGTTATAGCAGGAGTTCCTGGACCGAAAAGCGATATAACTTTGTGACGGTCAAACCGTGATAGATTTGACGAAAAACAAAGTTTTAAAGGAGATTTAGCAGATCTTGGGGAAGATTTAATTGAAACTCCGATTAAGACCCCGAAAAACGGAAAGTTAACAATTGACCAGAAAAAAGAGAACAAGGAGTTTTCGTCCAAACGAATATTTGTTGAACATCGAATCCGTTCGGTAAAAATATTCCGAGTAGTTCAAGAAAGATTTAGGTTAAATCCTAAAAAGTATGAACAAGTAATTTTGACAATTTGTGGATTAGTAAGATTGCGAATAGGCGCACTTATATTACCAACAGAAATACATCCCCTAACCTCTGGTTGAAACTTATGCATACAAGTACATATTTTTGACTTGTTCTTATCACCAACTATTTCAAATACTTATTTTATCGTCCGACTGGCTCTTTATAAATGCTTGCATTTCCACCTTCTAAGCTAGTTCCAGCAAGGCTTTGAGAGTTTTCGGAGATGTCTAATTCAGTGCTTCGCGTGAAACGTAACGCACCGAAACTCTTAACATATCGTTGAAAACTGTGCGTTAGACTTCGCTGTTACGAGGCTTGCGCTTAATTGACTTGAATTGCGCGATCGGCCTAGTGTGTGCTGCAAGTATTTGCTTTGGTTACTTCTATAGCTTGCTTGGGAATACTAACAGTGATGGATTTTATAACAACACTGATTTCCAGCTATGACTTGCGGCATTTATCAGATTAAAAATACAGTAAACGGCAAATCTTACATTGGGCTATCACGGAACATAGAGAGACGTTGGAGAGAGCACACGAGAGGTTTAGATCGAGCAGATGCTCTGGAGAGAGGTAATTATCGACTCAGAGCAGATTTTTTGAAATATAGACTTAAAACAGTAGTTTCCACTCCAGGCAAGTTTGGAGTATTTGAATTTAAGATTATTGAGAAATGTAGGGAAGATAAGCTACTAGAACGAGAGCAATTCTGGATAAAAAAAATTAAGCCTGTATATAACTGTATTCCATGGACTACAGAACGAGAGCGAATAATAGTTGGTTCGGAGCAAAAATTCTGGGTTCAGTATCATAACTATGACAGACTAGGCTACGTACCTGCTGACTCACTTCTTGAAGAATATTTAGATGACGAAGAGTATGAATATGAATGTGAGGACGTAGTTCCTTGTGTCTCAACAAATAAAAGAGCTATTCTCAATGCCAGAGGTGATACTCTATTTTTAATAGTTGGAATTGGTCAAAATCCTAAACAATACTACCTTTGGTCTGTATTTGTGATTGAAGAAGTAGAGATAATAGATGAGGAAGGAGAGTATTCATACAATGCCTTTGGAAATGGTTGGGTACTAGATTCACCGAAATTATTAAATTCAGCATCATTTAATGAATTTAAATCTTTATGTGGTAATTTTGGTTTTGGTTTCATGTCCATCAATAACTTTCACTATTTAGAAAAATTAAAGCATTTTTCAGAAAATTATAAACCTAAAACTTCAAAAATTAACTTTTTAAAATATGTGTATAACTTTTACCAACAGGTTATTCGTGTCAATCCTAACGAGGCGGCAAGATTATTCGGAGATGTTGAAAATTGACAGCGAGTAATCTTTGGAATACTCGCAGATTGGGATATTAAATCTAAAGAATATCTCCGTTTATTTTTTACAAATGAAATTGAGGGAACACGAGGAACACAGTTTGAAGATTGTATTTCCAAGGTAGAATATCTTATAGAAAGAGTTTTTACAGAACCAGAAAACGAACGTGGAGTGCAAAATATTAATGGTAAAATCCAAGCTGGAGCAATGGTTGAAGATTATTTTGACTGTCTGTATATTGCAGCAGTATCAGTAACAGACAACTACTATATAATTAGGTTAATCGGTCTGGGAAGGACAAATGAATGAATGATGAGGAATTGGAAGTTCTCCTGAAAGACCTAGAATCAGATCGGGTGGAACGTAAGGCTTCAATTTCTGATAAAGGAAAGCTTTGTGAGGCAATTTGTGCATTTGCCAATGACTTGCCAAACCACCAAAAACCAGGAATCTTATTCATTGGCATTAATGATAATGGTAGTTGCGCCAACCTTGTAATCGATGATAAGCTGTTGCTAACGCTTTCAGGTATGCGATCAGAGTTGGCCTACCACGATTTTGAGGTGCTTGCCCGAAAAATTGCCGAACGAACGCAGGGAAATAAATCATCCTCGCCTTCTCAAATCCTGGTATGACCGAATAATTCGTAATTCG
>CAZZXJ010000120.1:0-12630 GCA_964657905.1 uncultured Stigonema sp. | reverse complement strand
GCTGTGCTTTGTCTCCCCTCCCCGCATGCGGGGAGGGGTAGGGGGTGGGGTGCTTTTGTTATAAGTAATCAAGCGGACATGATATTATATCAAGTCCGGTTGAACAGAAGGCAATTGCCTTGCGAAGCTAAGCGCGGCAGTGTTGCAATCTCCGAATGGGTCTACCTACGCTTCACGAAGTTGCGCTCGCTGCGGACTTTTGATAAGTAATTAAACGGACTTGATATTAGCCCGCTCTCACGGCGACTAGCGTCCAGACATAAGAGTTTTGCAACAAGTCTATTGTCGTGCTACTTAGATTTAGCTTCCAAGCTTTCTAAACGGCTTCTAAGTTCCTGGTTTTGTTGTTTGAGTTGGTCTAGTTCAGAGCGCAACTGAAGAACTGCATTTTCTGTGCCAATATTCTTTTGCAACTTGGAAATCTCTTCCTCCGTGTAGCGACGCACACGCCCATCCGGTGCTGCAAGAGCAATCGCACTCAAAATACTGATCGCCTTAGGAGTTTCCATTTGTCCTAGGGCTGTAACCACCGCTACTTGCGTTAAAAAGAACGTTTCTTGGGAAATTTCTGCTAATCGCTCTAAAATTCGTGACAAATTTGCAGCACTTTGACCAACAGAAATTTTACCGAGAGCGCGAATTGCAGCTAATCGCAGGGGTTGTGGTACACCCAGTTTGGTGTACTCCATTACCAGATTTAAAGCAGTTTCCGAGGTTTTAAGTTCAGCTAAACCGGCGATCGCTCCACTCCTTACTACTTCATTCCAACCCGCCCTTTCAGACAAAACGGATTGCAGCAGCTTGAGTACCTCTTCTTCCTGAGATTTATCTTCTCCTGTAGCAGTAATTGCCCCAATCGCACGAGCCGCATCTGCTTCTACATAGTAGCTGGGATCGCCCTTAAGCAAAAGTTCTCGCACAGCTTGGTAGCAATTAATAGTTTTAATTTTAGCCAGTGCGTCCACCACAGATCGCCGTGTATGAGCGTCTTGATCTTGCAACCCAGCAACTAATCCGTCAAAAGCTTGATCTAACTTGATTTCTCCCAGATATTTAGCCACCTCAGCACGCACACCCCAATAAGGGTCTTGAAGAACCGCTACAGACAGCGCCTTCACTACCTCTAACCCTCCTTTTTTCGCCAAAGCTTCTGCTGCATAGATCCGGGAGATGGGATCTGGGTCAAATTCCAGTTGCGCTTTTAACTCTGCTACTGGGTACTCCAAAGATACTGTTTTTAAGTAATTATTCCCCACATCAAAGCTGATAAACTGGGGCTTTTCTTCTAGTGGGAAGTAAAAGCTTTGTTCTCTTTCATGAACTCGCACTCTAAAGATTTTGGATTGGGAATCACTAACTCCTGACTCCTGAACATAACCAAAACCGATGGGGATTTTCAGGTCAAACAAGTTGCTAGTGCTACTATTACTCTCTGCATTTGCTTGGGTTTGAGTCACTGTCACTTTTGCCAGCAGGCTATCCCCATCCCAAGAATAAGCTACTTTAAAATCAGGATGACCACCGCGATAAACGTACTGGTCGAATAGGAACAAAAGATTACGCCCTGTAGCCTTTTCAATCGCCCGCAGCAGGTCTACTGTTTCTACAGTTCTGTGGGCATTATCCCGCACAAATGTTTGGATTGCCTTCCAAAATAGCTCTTCTCCCAATTCCGCCTGAATCATGTGATAAACACAAGAACCCTTTTCGTAGATATGGCGGTCATAAAGTTCGATCGCTTCCCGGTAGACGTGGGTCACCATGGGACGGCGGTAGCGACTGCTATCTTCGGCTAAATAACTACGAGCTTCCAGTAATCGATAGTATGCTGCTTCTTGGTCACCATATTCATGTTCTGTCCATATCACCTCCGAGTAGGAAGCCATCCCTTCCTTAATCCAAGCATGAGACCAATGCTTAATCACCACCAAATCACCAAACCACTGGTGCGCCAATTCATGGACAACTAAGCTTTCGGTGTTATAGTTATCTAGCGCTGCTCTCTCATCCAGTAAACATCTGTCGGTTAACAGCGTTGTGGAAGTATTTTCCATCCCACCAAAGATGAAGTCATCAACGCAGACTTGAGCGTATTTGGCGAAGGCATAAGGATAACCGTATTTTTCGCTCAAAAACTCCATCATTTCGGGAGTTTTACCCATGCTACGTTTAGCATCTTCCTCCCGTCCTTTTTCCACATAGTAAGTAACGGGTTTGTCGTTCCACCGATCCTGAATTTCGGCAAAATCACCTATAGCCAGAGTCATTAAGTAGGTAGGATGAACTTGAGAAAGCGACCAGTGGTAGATTCTTTCATCGCCGTCTTCAAGTGTAGCAATCAGTTCGCCGTTGGAAATGGCAACCAGGTGTTTAGGTACTCGAACACGAATTTCCGAAGTAGACAGTTGTCCTGGGTAGTCAAAGCAGGGAAACCAAAAGCGAGAGTCTTCGTCTTCTCCCTGAGTCCAGACTTGGATCGGCTTATTGGGGTAGTGCTTGTCTGGTTGAATAAAGTAGATACCGCGTTGAGGTTTTTCCACCCAGTAGGCGATCTTAATTGCGATCTGCTGATTAACGTGTGTTGGCTGCTTAAGTTGAACAGACAACTGTTCCCCGTCATAGTCAAAATTCTGCGGCACCTCATCCACATGGACAGATTGAATGTTCAAGTTGACAGCATCCAAATTCAGACGGTCAATACCGTCGCTGATCGGTGTCAGAGTGATGTTACATTTGCCGTAGTAACTTTGGTTAGGTAGATCTAGGCTGAGGTCTAGAAAAATGTGTTCCACCTGTCCGGGACGATCAGGGTTGTAGTGTGGTCTTGCCCCTGGTAACTCAAAAGATTTACGTAGGTGATTTTCTGTATCAAAATAATACTGCGACATTGATGCTTACTGACCTTTTAATCCTGATAACTCTAGCTATTTAGTAAAAAAAAACAGCGACTGAGGCGAGTATTTCCCAGAGTAACCCCTGCTACCCTGATATTTTGCACCCAATTGTCATTGGGGTCAGGGTGTCTTAAGCCTTAATTGGTTCTCATAGGGTGAAAATACTGCTAAGCATTTATATAGCTTAGAATAGCTTGCTACTTTTATTTTGATTAATTTTTTTCTATAAAGAACATAACTGTTTGCGGATTCGGTCTTTTTAGTTTTGAAGTAATTCTTGGCAAGGTACAACCTATAGTGTGTAGAGCTACTAATCTTATCAGTAAATACCGCGCTTATCAGTAGAAAGAAATAACAGATCCGAAAACTCTACAATGACGCTTAGACAAGCCTCGACGACAATTTGAGGAAAAGAGGATAATAACAATGCCCGAAAGTAAATCAAAATTTTTAATTCCTGCTGTTGGCGCTGCCGTAGTTGTGGCAGGAGGTATTGCTGCCTATATGTATTTTAAGAGTGGACCATCTGGTGATATCTCAGGCGCTCTAAACAGTGCCAAAGTCATACCAAATGAGGCATTTATGGCAACTTATATTTCCACTGACCCTAAACTTTGGGCAAAGTTGCAGCAGTTTGGGACTCCAGAAGCACAACAGATCGTGGCAAAAGATCTGCAGAACTTTAATAAAGATGTGTTAAACGATAGCAACATTTCTTATGAAAAAGATTTAAAGCCTTGGGTCGGTGGTGTGATGATTGCTATGCTGCCAAAAAGTCCAGTCAAAGGGGTGCAAAATGCACTAGCGACGGCACAAGAACCAAATAATCTTCTCATGGTAGTGGGAATCAAGGATAAAATTAGCGCCTTGAATTTTGCCAACAAATTGAAGTCACAAAAAGGCGTCACCACCAAAGAAATTGACTACAAAGGGGAAAAAATTACCGAAACAGCAGGCAAGAACACACCTACTTACAGTACTGTATTAAATAATACTTATTTAGTATTAGCTCCCCAAAAGCTAGCTGTAGAACATGCTATTGACACTTCTAAAGGAGAGCCTTCCTTTGCAAGTAAAGAAGGTGCAAACACCATTCTGACAAAAGGAGTAGATGTAGAAAACACCTTGGCACAAATTTACGTGCCTGACTATAAGGACATGGTACAGAAATTAATCGCCACAAATCCGAAAGCAACATTACCTCCACAAACCCAGGCGCAACTGAAACAGGTGAAATCGATGGTGGCGGCTGTAGGCGTTGATAATGCCGGAGTACGGATGAAAGCTCAAGCCAATTTAGACCCAGAATTGGTCAAATTCCAGTATCAAAATACGGACTCACGTGTCGTGTCTCAATTACCCGGTGATACCTTTGCTTTAATCAGCGGAAAAGGGATCAGTACTTGGTGGTCAGCGTTAGTGGAACAGTCAAAAGATTATCCTGAATTCAATCAAGCACTCCAGCAGATGCGCGGACAAATGAAATTAGTCAGTATTGACCTGGATAAAGAAGTTTTTGGCTGGATGAATGGAGAATTTGCTGTCGCCGCCATTCCATCGATTCAGGGTGTGTTGGCACCAGTTGGTTTTGGGGGAGCCTTCGTATTTCATACGAGCGATCGCCAAACTGCTGAAACCACCTTTACCAAACTAGATACCCTCGCCAAAACACAACAACTTAACATAGCCCAAAGAAATATTGGCGGTAAAGATGTCACGGAATGGCAGATTCCCCAACAAGGAGCTTTATTGGCACATGGTTGGCTGGATCAAGATACTGTATTTGTGGCTCTTGGTGGACCTGTAGCTGAGGCGCTTACTGCTCCTAAAAATCAGTCTTTAGATAGTAGCGAAAACTTCAAAGTTGTAACTAGCTCTTTGCAAAAGCCGAATGGTGGTTACTTTTACTTAGATATGGACAAAACCATATCCCTGTTCAATCGTTTTGCCACTGCGCAAAAGCAACCTATTTCTCCTGAAGCCAGTACTATCCTGAATTCTATTCGTGGTTTGGGAGTCACTGCGACAAGCCCTGACAAATCTACCAGTAAAATGGAGATGTTGTTAGCACTGAAGCGGAAAACAGCTTCTTAGGAATTGCTAATTGCTTGAAATTTTGTGGGCAGTGATCCCACCACTGCTGCTTTTAGTCTTCTACTATTACCGCACCCCTACTGCCCCATCCCTAATGCGGGTGCTACTGTTCTTTATGTTTGGGACAATATGCGGTTTCTTTGCCCTCAAACTAGAGTGGGTTTTTGAAACTGTAGCCAACTGGGTTGTAGATTGGCAAAAAATAGAGCGATCCCTTGGAGGTAGTGTCGTACGACAGTTCCTGGAAGTAGGTTCAATAGAAGAAGGCTGTAAGTTAGCAGTGGTTATTGCTCCAACGTACTATTTCCAACGTCGGTATCGATTCCGTGCCACTACTGTTTTCCTCTTTACCATAGCAGTTGCTCTCGGATTCACTGCTGAAGAAAACTGGAGTTACCTTTTCAACGGCATAGCATCGCCTCTTGACCGTGTTATCGGTACCCCAGTCCATGCCATGTTCTCTGCCCCTTGGGGATACGCTCTAGGAATATCTATTTGGTCACATTTTACAGCAGGTTTCAAACACAGAAAGCTTGTTCCCAAGGCTTGGCTCAATTCTGTCATCTGTCATGCTTTGGTGAATGTCCTCTCTAGTGCTTGGCGTTATCCACTTCCACTGAGTTTCCTCAGCTATGGTTTGTTTCCGTTTCTGTTGTGGATGTTTTGGCGACTAGAGCAATTATTGCTCAGATCCCAGGGTAAACCTCCCATAACCCTGATTACGGGCTCTACACCCTGTGATCGTTACTGGCAAATCGGTTTGGTACTGTTTACTCTCATTCTTGGTGGAAACGCTATTTTTGGGCTATTTCTCTTAGCAGAAAGGGTCGGATCTTTGAGTCATTTGCAGCTTTTTAAAACTCGTGTTTTGTTGTTTATACTTAGCCACTTACTACTCAATGTGTTTGCCGGATTTCTGGCGTGGATAATTTATCGGTATTTAAGACAGTTAGCACACCGCCGATTTCTTTAAAACTGGTCACAATTAAACTTAAAATGGCGGGCAGGATGCCCGCGATAAAATACTATTCGAGTTACACTGGCACTAAAACTGATTCATTTTCTGTAACAGAAAGTGAGTTTGATTCTAACTGAGTGCAGTAGATTTCGCAGGAGTTATTGGGACTTTCGATTAATTTAACTTTGTGAAGCGAGGCTCCTAGTTTCTGGATGGGCGATCGCAGTAAATGACTAATGTAAAGTGCAATATTCTCTGCTGTCGGAACGACTTCCCCAAAATAAGGGATGTCTTTGTTTAGGAAGGTGTGATCGAGCCGTTCGATTACATAATCTTTGATCACCTGATTCAGAGCAACTAAATCAACAATCATTCCAGTGCGCGGATCAATTTCCCCGAACACGGTGACTTCTAAATGATAGTTGTGCCCGTGACCGTTAGGACGAGCGCACTTACCGTAAATCTCGAAGTTCTCTTCGGTACTGAGGTGAGGAAGAGCAAGTCTGTGGGCGGCGCTAAAGTGAGTGCTGATGGTGAGGTAAGCTTCCATTTTGTTTCCTATATAATCTGCCCAAAGTTCAGGAGTTTCAAATATCTGTACGCGGACTAAAGGCAAGTGGGGTGCTAGTCGCTGCCAGATAACCCGTGCAATATTTTCAGTAGTGGGCAGAGTTTGTTGAAATTCTGCCCACACATCGTTAAGGTAAGAAAAGTCGAGTTTGCTTGTAACTTCCCGCTTGATTACCTGTTTTACTTCTGACAAGTTAAGCACCATGCCATGTTCATCTAATTCTCCACTCAGAGAGACAAATAAGACATAGTTATGCCCGTGTCCGGGAAACCGGGAGCAAGCACCAAATTTCTCAATGTTTTCTGCTTCACTCAGTTCTGGCAACCAGTATCGGTGGCTCGCTGAAAACTGAGCACGGCGATTTACAATAAATTGCATGAGTATACTGGAAGCAAAATTTAAAAATTATTAAAATTTCTCTATATCTAGCATAAACTAATTCTTGTGTCATTTGTGATTTGTCTAATACCAATGACTAATGACTACTTACATATTCTTGTGCCTCACTGTGCAAGTTAGTGGCAATGCGGAACATTTCTTGCCCGGTGTGCAAGTAACTTTCATCGTAATTTAGGGGAAAATATTCTAACTCGTCTAGTCCATCGCTAACTTGATTAAGGCAGTAGTAGAGGTGAGCCGCTGTTCTTGCTAAACTGGGGGGGTTAGGCAGAGAATGAAAAGTGATTTGTGCCTGCTTTAGGTCATCTCGACAGGTTGATAAGTAATCCTGAAATTCCTGTAAAAGTTCATCATCAAAGGGGTCAGCCGCTAGTTGCTCAATTTGCTCTTGTAGGGAATTGAGAATGTGACAAAGGAAGCGATTAACTGGTTGATAAACCAGGATCAGCCATTCCTCGACCTGTTCATCGGCATCCCTGCCTGTTTTTCGTCGTGTTCTCTGGTATTGCTTTTGAGCCGCAGCAGTACGCTGTTGGCGATCGCTATTGCCTTTTTGGGAACGAACACGCATTCTTTGGTCATAACTTAGGCGACTTTGAGCATCGCCTAAGACCTCATAAGCGGCATTGATCCGAATAATCTGCTCATGATCTGCCGTTCCCTGATTGCTGTCAGGATGAAACATCTTTACCAAACGGCGATAAGCTTGCTTAATCTCCGTTTGGCTCGCGGTTGGATTAACTTTGAGAGTTTCGTAGTGGTTAGAATCAGCCATTACTCCAATTTATCGCGGTTCTAACGCGCTACTGCTACCCTTGACTCTAGGTCTTGAAACAACGGCGTACTCAAATATCTTTCTCCAAAACTGGGTTGAATCATCACAATCAAGCGCCCCTGGTTTTCTGGTCGTTGGGCGACACGAATTGCAGCACATAAAGCAGCTCCACTGGAAATACCTGATAGTAGCCCTTCTTCTCTTGCCAACCGCCGACCGTAGGCAATGGCTTCCTCATCGGTTACACTAATCACTTCATCTATCAATTCTACCTTGAGCACTTGAGGAATAAACCCAGCACCAATTCCCTGAATTTTGTGTGGACCTGGTCGCCCTCCAGATAAAACTGGACTATTAGCTGGTTCAACTGCGATCGCCTTAAAACTGGGCTTACGTGCTTTAATGACCTCTGCCACACCAGTAATCGTGCCACCCGTACCGATCCCAGCCACAATCATGTCTAAGAGTCCATCAGTATCCTGCCAGATTTCTTCTGCTGTAGTCTTTCCATGAATTTTCACATTCGCACTGTTACGGAACTGTTGTAACATATAGGCATTTGACAGCGTGTCTACTATCTCTTGCGCCCGCCGAATTGCCCCACTCATGCCTTCTATTCCCGGCGTTAGTTCCAGTTCGGCTCCATATGCCCGCAACATCGCCCGTCGCTCGCCGCTCATGGTTTCGGGCATAGTCAAAATTAATCGATACCCCTTTGCAGCGGCTACCATGGCTAGGGCAATTCCCGTATTTCCAGATGTGGGTTCCACCAATACCGTCTTACCAGGAGCAATCAGCCCTGACTCCTCAGCAGTATTAATCATACTGACGCCAATGCGGTCTTTGACTGATGCTGATGGGTTCATGCTTTCCAGTTTCACCACAATTTGAGCAACACAGCCCTCCGCTTGGGGAATGCGGTTCAACTGCACTAAGGGTGTATGACCTACTAGTTCTGTAATATTACGAGCGATTCGCATAATTTGTCCTTTGTTAGTGGTTAGTAGTTAGTAGTTAGTGGTCAACAACTATCAACTGACTAAATGTAGTACATAATATCCAACTGCCGTCGTGAATCCCGTTTTTCACAAAGATCGGC
The DNA here is from genome assembly GCA_964657905.1 of uncultured Stigonema sp. Taxonomy (GTDB): domain Bacteria; phylum Cyanobacteriota; class Cyanobacteriia; order Cyanobacteriales; family Nostocaceae; genus Stigonema. The sequence goes on along the minus strand of CAZZXJ010000120.1, from coordinate 3,840 downwards.
AAGGGTGTATTTTTGCAAAAGAGAGTTTGCCGCTAGAGGTGCTTCTTGCCAGATTTCTTCTGTAACGGCACTGTCTCCCATCCTCTTTTCTATTATACTCCGGTTCCCCAGTGGTGTTTCTTGTTTTCCACCACTAACGACAAAAAAACCCCACCAAAAGGTGGGGAGCAATAAAACACAATATTGTGGTCAGATTGTCAAGCCTCTAGAAGGTGAAAGTTGTTCTGAGAGTACCAATAAATGCATCGTCATTGTTACTATTTTGACCAGGAGATCTCAAGTAGATAATACCTGGGGTGATGGAGATGTTGTCGCTCACGCGATACTTGTAGAACCCTTCAACGTGAATTGGTATAGAACCACCGACATAACCTGTGCGGTTAAGAGCATAGGGTTCTGCACCAGCGAATAAGCCTAAAACGTTACCCTTCTTACCCAAATCAGCAAAGGCTATGCCGCCGCCGTAGGTCCAAGCTTGGTAGTCATCTTGCCTACTGACTTTGCCTGATACATCTGAGTATGTGCCAAAGCCACTGATGGAGATCTTCTCGGTGAGTCTAAACGCTCCCTCAACACCGTAGTTATTACTTTCGGCTGCATTGATGAGTCGGTTGGCTTGTGTAGTACCTTCTACACCAATGCCTGGTTGTAGGTATCCACCCTCATCAAATATAGAACTCCCTCCCTTGTGATATCCGTGGACATAGGTTGCACCGATGGCAACGCGACTACCAATATTAAAGTTCAATTGTCCTAGGGCTGCATAGCTACCGTTTGCAATACCTCTACCAAGACCAGGGTTATTGGGGTCAGACGCCAAGTAACCCAGACTTAATGAACTTGGTCTGAAGATCCCACCACCCTTACCAAATTTGAAGTTAACCGCTCCACCTGCACCACCACCAATGTTATAGATCGGATTTCTGGAAGCAAAGGTAGACAAAGCACCATTACCGCCGTCAAAGTCCTCAAAGTAAGGGTTGTTCGTAGGGGCATAATCGCTATGAGTACCGCCAGTAGCGACGATGTAAAGGTTGGCAGGTCCTATGGGAACGTAATACGACAGCCAATCTAAGTTGACACTGTTATTGCCACTACTACCGACAGCTCCATTTCCAACAAGGCTAAAGGTTTGAGTGCCTTCAGAGGTTAAAGCACCAGGACCAGCCGCAGCTGTTCCCAGATCATATCTGTTGCTATAACCACCATTACCAGCAGATATCCTGGTATGGAGAACGTCTCTACCTGTAAAGCTGGTTTGCAGGTCTAAACGTATCCTGTCTTGTAAGACTGTATGGTTCCTGTTGCCAGCAGCGTTATCTCCCAAGGTATCAGATAGCGCAAAAATCGCTTCACCCACAAGTTTGGTGGTAGTGGAGAACTGATTTGCCTCTAGTTCAGCAGTCCGCGATTCTAAGGCATCTACACGACCCCGGAGAGTTGCCAATTCAGCCGCAAATTCTTCTTGCAAGCGCTGCAAAGTAGCCAAATCTTCTTTTTTCACCACATCAGCCGTGGCTGTGGCAATCAATTCGTTAACCCGATCTAAACAGGCATTTAAACCTGCTGCAAATTCATAACGGGTCAAAGCACGGTTACCGCGATAAGTACCATTGGGATAACCAGCAATACAACCATAACGCTCGACCAACGACTGCAACGCCTGGAATGCCCAATCTGTTGGCTGCACGTCAGAAAACTGGGAAACCGATGTCACTTGGGACTGAGAATTGTTTTGCCCTTCGTTGCTGTATTGGGTAACTTGCTGCAAAACGTTGACGTCTGTTTGTTGTTGCGCATCAGCCACCGTCTGTGACTTCTGGGCAACTTTCGTGCCGGCGGTTGAAGTTGCTAATTCTGAAACGTTGACTTGTGTTTGTTGTGCATCAGCCACCGTCTGTGACTTCAGGGCAACTTTCGTTCCGGCGGTTGAGGTTGCTAATGCTGAAACGTTGAGTTTTGTTGGTTGTGTTAGGGCAAACGTTTGTGAATTCTGGCCAACTTTCGTGCCAGTGGTTGAGGTTGCTAATCCTGAAACGCTGAGTTGTGTTGGTTGTGTTAGGGCAAACGTTTGTGAGTTCTGGCCAACTTTCGTGCCAGTGGTTGAATTTGCTAATTCTGATACAGATGTAAAAGCCTCTTGATTGTTAGCTTGTGATACTTCTGTCTTCACAACTTCTGATTTTGTGGTATCTTTGGCCGCCATCGCTGTCGTTGAAACTAGCAATGTCGCTCCTAAAACTGCTGGGGTAACCACTAGGGATTTCCACAAGAGATTAGACATCATTTCCTGTTCTCCTCACACCTTGTATAAATAATTTTATTTGCTGTAACTCTTCTCGAAAATATGACTTTTTGTTGGAACCTCTGGATGAGGCATGCTATCCCCTAATCACATTTTAGTTTTTGCCAAGCTAACAATTAATTAAGTCACGGTAAACAAATCGTGTATTTAACTTATGCAAAAACATAGCTGTATAGTAAGTAATTATAAGTCATCTCGTTTGGATAGCAAAGCACGAGTGTCGCATTATCAACTGTCACACATCACTGGAAATGGAGCCTGGGGTATGGGGAATCTCGAAGTCCTTTTGCGTCAACCCACCTGCATCATGTGTTGTCAGTATGAAGCTCAACTCTGTTATAAGAAATATCTATATCTAAATGATCTCCTGCCGACTCAGCAGGCTCAACAAGTTTATTTACAAAATCAATTGCCTGGATAAAGTCCTTAAACTTGCGGGTACACCGCAGCTTTGACTCATCTACTGTCCCATCTGAGAGAGGGCTTGCCGATTCTTGGATTTCCGCCTGCGTAAGTAGCGGCGCCATACCGAAAAAATCCTCGTTTATTTCTTTATCCCCAAAGAATACATCCGTCAGGAGTCAGAATGAGCGCATGAATTCTGTACGACTGGCGGATGAATAAATGGGTTTAAGACCCCACCGTCTACACGGTGTCTACAATTGGGTGGGGTTTGAATCCCCATCCCATTGATTCTGACTCCTGACTTCTGACTTCTGACTCCTTCTTCAATTATCTCTTTGTCAGATCTTGCACCTCATGAGGCGGGCGAAAATAATTCACTAACTGCAATATTTTTTTCAGAGCTTCCGCAGCCCTGTTCATACCTAGATATTTGGTTACTAAGCAGGCAATTTTTCGGATAAACTGGGTTTGTTTCAAAAAAATGAAAAGGAGACAGAAGTCAGTCGTCAGGAGTCAGAATAACCCCATGTCTAAAGACATTCGTTTCAATAAAGAATTTTGTTTCTTTGTCTCCACGGATAAATCCGCTTGCTCTAGACCACGATTCATCCACCCTTCTCAATCGCGGAGACGCTACGCGAACGGGTTGGGCAGTCACTCATGGGGGTAACGAACATGACCGCGCTGCCTCACCAGTCGCACAGAATACCCAACTGAATTCTAGCTCCTGACGGATGTATTCTTCTTCGGTAACCCATAAAAAACTATCCGCTCTGATTTAGATCAGATGATCTAAATCAGAGCGGTCTAGCGGGTCTTCAGGTTGCAACCAGACTGCTGGAAGGATCTCCAGGCTAGCCTAGCTACTTGGTCAAACTTAGTCTCTCAAGAAGACTAAGGCTAACTTTTAGAGAACAGCTCCAGCACACAGCCGGCTTGCTGCAACCTGATGACCCATGGTTTTACTACTTTCTATCATGGGCATCACCTCCTTGTTGCCTAAGCGGTCTTAGTTTCAAAAAGGCAGAAGCTCAATGCTTCTGAGCTTTACTTTATTCAATATAGCACATCTATTTAGGAATTGTCATTGGTCATGGGTCATTAATTTTTGGACAAAGGACTAATGACTA
>CAZZXJ010000119.1:0-12645 GCA_964657905.1 uncultured Stigonema sp. | reverse complement strand
CCTATGCCCCATGCCCTATGCCCCATTCCCCATTCCCCAAAATGCGAGAAATCCACACCTCCAACAGCGCTACCACGCGCTAGGATGTATTACAGTTAACGGCATTTATACAGGCAACAGTTGCTATGGACAATTCTCCCATCAGGGCTGTTCAAGCCCCCTACTATGGCGATAACTTCTACCGCACACCGCCGCCAGATTTACCTTCCTTATTGTTGAAGGAGCGAATCGTCTATCTTGGGATGCCACTGGTGCCTGCTGTTACGGAACTAATCGTTGCAGAACTGTTGTATTTACAGTCGGATGATCCGGAAAAACCGATAAAAATATACATTAACTCTACTGGGACTTCCGGTTACAGTGGCGACCCCATTGGCTTTGAAACTGAAGCCTTCGCCATCTATGACACAATAAAATACATCAAGCCTACCATCTTTACCATCTGTATTGGTTCAGCCATGGGTATGGCAGCGATGCTCCTTAGTGCAGGGACAAAGGGTTGCCGTGCCAGTTTACCTAATTCTTCTATTATCCTGCACCAACCTAAGAGCTACGCCCAAGGTCAAGCAACAGATATTCAAATCCGCGCTCGGGAAGTTTTGGCGAATAAGGCGACGATGCTAGATATCCTATCTGAAACCACAGGTCAGCCTACGGCAAGAATTGAGAAGGATATGGATCGCAGCTTTTATATGACTCCCCACCAAGCTAAGGAATATGGTCTGATTGACCGAGTTTTTGAGAAAGAAGAACTCGCAAATCCCCCTTTGCCCGCAGGAGTCCTTTAAATAGTCATTTGTTAGTTGTGTGTTTTTGACCAATGACCAATGACCAATGACCCTTCGGGTGACGCTCCTTCGTCGCTAACGCAACGCTTACGTCAGTCGCTCATGGGGAAACCCCCAAGACCGCGCTGACTCACCAATGACCAACGACAAATTACAAACGGAGTAACAAAAATGCCTATAGGCGTTCCTAAAGTTCCCTACCGTATGCCAGGGGAGCAATATACACAATGGGTTGACATCTACAATCGTCTTTACCGGGAGCGGATTATTTTCCTAGGGCGAGACATTGATGATGAAATTGCCAACCAAATTATCGCCGTGATGCTGTATCTGGATTCAGAAGATCCCGGTAAGGATATATCCTTGTATATTAATTCCCCCGGTGGTATGGTCACCTCTGGCTTGGCAATTTATGACACCATGCAACACATCAAATCAGATGTGGTGACCATTTGCGTTGGTTTAGCAGCTTCGATGGGATCATTCCTGCTGGCAGCTGGAACCAAAGGCAAACGGCTTGCATTGCCTCACTCACGGATTATGATTCACCAACCTTCTGGTGGTACCCGTGGACAAGCGACTGATATTGAAATTGAGGCTAGGGAGATTCTGCGGATTCGTCACCAGCTCAATAATATTTACGCTCAAAACACAGGTCAGACTTTGGCAAAGATTGAAAAAGACATGGATCGCGACTTTTTTCTGTCAGCCGCCGAAGCGAAGGAATACGGTTTGATTGACCGTGTGATTGAAGATCGTCCGTAAGTAGGGAGTCAGGAGTCAGGAGTCAGAATGAGGAATTTCTCCTGGCTTCTGGCTCCTGACTCCTGATTAAAATGTAAAGCGTGAACTTTCAATTAAAAATTTAGTCTTTATCATTAAGACTTCTAGCTTTCAGCTGTAGACATCCTCTGGGTGACTTCCCGTAAGGTAAGCTGATAGCTGATATTCGCGCTTCTGATAGCTCAAGATGGATCTTGGAGATTGCTACCGTTTATTGGGTTTAAGGTCGGGAGCCTGTTTTGCCGACATCAAAGCTTCTTATCGTCGGTTGGCACAGCAATATCATCCCGATATCAAGCCAGATGACAAAACAGCAAAAGAAAAGTTTATTGCCTTGACTGAGGCATACAAATTGCTATCGCAGGTGGTATCGCCAGAAGAAATAGTTCAAGAGTCAATTCAGTCACAGCCAGCATCTGGACTTGAGACACCACAGAAAAAGCCAACCCCAAAGCTGCCTAATTTGTTGGAAATAGAACAGCGGCTGAAGTGGAAGACTTATGAGCAGTTGCAGTGGTTTTTGAAACACAGAAGATTTCCACAAGCGATCGCCTTGGTGGAAGCTTTAGCACAACGTTTACCAGAAGATGCGGAAGTTCGCCAATGGCAGGCTATTGCCTATCAAATTTGGGGTCGCGCATTGATTGCCGAAAACCAACTGCTGAAAGCCAGAATTTATCTGAAGAAAGCCCTAAAGACTGACCCTAACAATAAGACTCTCTGGCATGAGGTGCAGCGCGATTTCCAGCGCTTGGAGCAGATTTTTTAAATTTACAATCATACCGTAAATACGGTCAGTTCACTCATTTAAAAAACTCTGTGAGGAATTAAGCTGCTGCACAGCTTATGTAGCCTAAGTTCCATGAGATTTTTGTGGGCAATTACTCATCAGGGCAAACGCATCTTATTTTTATAATGCTTACTGGGCAAAGGTTTCGCGAATTATTTATTTTTGTAAAGCTGCTCTAATTCAGAGATATTTGAGTGTTCGGCTATGCTGATTCGTTTCGGCATAAGTCATATTTTTACTTCCTCAGGACTTACGCAAAGGTAACGTATTTTCGTCCGCAGCGAGCCTTGCGTTGCAATTCCAGTCTTGACGAGATTGCAACGCTTGACTGCGTTTTGCTCGCAATGACTAATCATCGCTGCGTAAGTCCTGTTCCTAATTTTATCGTAAGCGATTATGCGGACATGATATTACGGGTTTTTAGGATGGTTGATTTGCCATAAATTATACAATTTGTTTCTTCGATGACTGCATAAGTTTATAAAAGTTTCACCTACTTATAGATGGGAATGAGCCAAGAGTAGCTTCTCTAATGTGTTTATGTTTAAGGCATTGCCATCATGAGAATACTGTTTAAGAAATTTTCCAGGTTTATAGCAATTGCTGTCATTGTTGTTATGGCAGTTATAAATGGACATATTGTGTCAGCGCAGGTCGCGGGACCCCTGCCTCTGGTTTCGCTCAAGAGCGTGTCAGTTCCGGAACCTGACAATCTCGGAGACTTCATTAAGGACAGAGTCGCCGCGATCGCGCTAGGAAAAGCTCTTTTCTGGGATATGCAAGTAGGCAGCGACGGTTTGCACTGCCTTAACTGACCAACAACAGCGCGGGAAACAGCTATTCGAGGGCAAAGCTGGTTGCCTCGGCTGTCATCACGGAGCAGAACTCACCAGTGCTTCGGTTAACTTTGTTAGTAAACAACGAGTCCAAAGCATTAGCCAGATCTTTTTTGATAATGGCTTCTTTAATATTGGTGTCAGACCCGGTTTGGATGACCCCGGCGTTGGAGGTAACGACCCCTTCGGCAACGCGCTTTCAGAGTCGCGACTGGCTCAGCAGGGTAAATTCGAGCAGCTGCTTGGCGAAGCGCCAAACGTCACTGTCCCCGCAGATAATAGAATAGCGAATGACGGAGCTTTCAAGACCCCCGGACTGCGTAATGTGGAACTCACCGCCCCTTACTTCCACAACGGCGGGCAATTGACTCTAGAGCAAGTGGTGGAATTGTACAATCGTGGTGGTGACTTTCGCGAGCGAAGCGCTATAGCTCCCCTGGGGCTAACCAAAGCTGAAGAAGATGATTTGGTAGCCTTCATGAAAGCGCTCACCGATGAGCGAGTGCGCTTGGAGAAAGCGCCTTTCGACCACCCGCAACTGTTTGTTTCTAATGGTCATCCGGGCGACACTACCTCCGTTACCAATGACGGCACCGGAAAAGCCACGGATTACCTCCAGGAAATCCTCCCTGTTGGTCGTAACGGTGGCAACGGTACTCCAAATTTCCTGCAACCTCAGTAGTAAGTAACTACACAAAATTAATTACAGTCATTCCAAGCGTTGCTAAGCAATCGCTTCGGGCTGGGATTGCTTCCCACGCGCTGCACACGAGTTCGCGGCGGACACCGTGTAATTAATTCTGTTTACGTACTTATCTTTTCCCTCATGGGGACGGAAACTTCTGATTGTTGTCCTCCTCAGCATTCCAAGAACTTAATATTCAGCAACCTCTGATAGAACAAAGTCCCCAATCACCGCGATTGGGGACTACTGTTTGAAAAGTAATTTTAACCACTGCCGTTGTTGATGGCTTAGGAGCATATATACTGAAGATCTGAGGGGCAAATAACCCCTCCGATTCCTAGTCTCGAGTCAAAAGCTAGGTACTCAGGGTGATCTACTTTCAAACCAGGAACATCTCAGCTAGGGTCATCTACCTTCCTTTATTTTTAAATGCCTTATTGCTCTATTCTTATATAGTAGCGCTTGTCATTTTTTCATGTCAATATTTCATTTAAAATTGACATGAAAAAATGTCTGACAATCTAGCCGATTTGAGAGAAAATAAGGTAAAGCTTGATATAAACAGTCCAAAAAAATGACTGATAGAAGGCGTTCTGATGATTACAAGCAGGTCAGTGGCTATGTTCCCATAGAGTTAGCACGGGAATTGAAAAGCGTCTGTGCTCGTGAAGGGCTGTCCCAAAGCGACGCACTAGAAGAGATGATCCGTGCGTGGCTAGCCAAAACAACAGGCTCCAGCTCCTTAAACCCTGAACCAGATCCTCCTAGAACAATCGCCGATTTGGTTCGAGCTAACATGACAAAACTTCAGCGCTCTGGGGTAAAAAACTTGCAAGCGCTCGCCAGAGGGGAAGTGCTACCTACAGTAGGGGACTTCGCCATCATCACGTCTACTTTGGGTATCCCTGAGGAGGAACGAAAAATGATTTGGCAACAAACTTTTAATATTTCCTTATTTAACGATTCTAGAGGTGTAAAAGAAGACGAGTGCGAGTATTGTTAGAATCCTGAACTAATGTGGGTAAAAAACTGTTGAATAAGAACTAGGACAGCGCGGCGTAAATAAAGCAACCATTTCAAACAGGCAAAAGCCTTGATATATAAACATGAGTGACTTTTGACGAACGCCTTGCGGTACTAGGCGTCTAGGCATATTCCTAATTTTTACGAGATATGCCTAGGTTTTTCACAAACTATTCCCCCAATAATCTACTGGTTTAGGGAGAGAAACTATCATCTAAAACCCAAAGAGTTAAGCCCCAAGCATTGCCTGTTGTCCGCCGTTTCTTACGGAGAGCGTTGGCTCCCTAGCAACTTCTCTGGGACAGCAGGGCTGTCTCACGAATTAAGAGGGCGCGGGAAACAAGATGCAATGGACTTACTAGTCGTCGCATTATTCGGGCTAACCCACCAGCGTACTGCTCGCTGGCTCCCCCACAACAGTTACATTTACAAATATGAAAATTAGCAGATCTATCTTATCTGTTAAAAGGCGGCACAGGTGTGATATTTTTTTATTTAAAGCCTATATAAGTATACAATGCAAATAACGAACCCTAACAGAGGGAACCTACCCAAAAAACATCGGTAATCTACCCAAAACAGTACTACGCTTCTCTCATAATTTCTTTATTTTGCTGTACTAAGAGTTACAGCAACAGCTTGAGGTGTCTTCAAGTGGAATACACAGTAAACCATAAAGAACAGCTAATTGCTTACGTAACAATTATAAAGGTGTAAAAAAAGATGAGTGTGAGCATTCTTAAAATCCTGAACCAACCAGGCTGGAACTATAAACTGTCCCACGAGGGGGTTTCTATCCTTGCCCCTACAAAGCAAGATGCCACTTACCTTGCCCAAAGCTACGGAGATGCTCTCTCGGAAACTGCCGAAAAAATCAAGGGTAAGGTGCGGATAGGGTGGAGACGCTGCAAGCACCCAATTGAGTTTTATGGGTGGATGGCATCCCACCAATCATCTACACCCGCCCTTACTGCTGAGCGCATGTTGCCTTCTAGGGGTGTGGTCTTTTCCAGCCAGTTGGAGTTACCAGTAGCGTTGTTGCGCCGAATGGTTGCCGCTGCTGAAAATGAGCGCCCGGTTAGTATCGTCAGACAAGATCAGCACAAGCAAATCATTGTTAACCAGCCAATGTCTGACATGTTACAGACTCCCCCTGAGATTGCCACTCAAAGGGTCATGACTCGATTTTGGCTAAGAGAAGATTTGGCAGAACTGGAACGACGACTACGCAACTCAAGCCGATTCACTTGGACTTACTCTGGTGGACTAAACGAGCAAACTTGGGCAATCCTCACAAGCCAATTTGAGGTTTTCGAGGTTGAGGGCATCTGGTACAGACAGGCAATCTGCTTGGCAACCCCTCAGGTTGTGCCGATTCCGTCAGGGGCTTTTGCTCCGGCTGAGTAGATTTAACCACTTCAAGAAACGAAAAATCACGCCTGTGCATAAATTATTTCAGGGTGTGTTCCTCAAAACACTAACTTTAGGTTTAGGTGGAGTGTATGACGAATCCTGAAAAGGATTGGCGTTCGTATTCTATCCTCCCGTCGATTTTCCTTTTCTCGTAGCAGTCTTAGCACTCGCTTTTAACAACTGGGATATAGTTGCAGATAACTAAACAGTGACCAGCGACCAACTACTTTGCCAATAAATGACCGAATAATTCGTAATTCGTAATTCGGCCATGTGAGTCACGGGAAAAATTCCAGCTTTCCTGTATGGCTATTGCGCACAACTTTAACTAAATAAATAATTGGCTCTTTGCGATCGCCATTCTTTTTAAAAGAAATTTCTCCCGTTGCTCCCTGGGCTTTAAAATTAGGATCAGCCATTGCCTTTATTTATCGAACCACTTTTGACACGAAGAACGCAGAAAAGATTGCTTAAGTTCTAAAAAACTTATATTTACAGCAACCCAATCACAGTAGGAGCGTTGGTTTTTTGATAAGTCTAAAGTTATTTTTTTACTATATTATTAGTAGAAATTATTACGCTTTTGATACGCTTCGAGTAAGAAGCCTCTACACTGTGCGACTGCCTAATGAATCCCCGTCCCTTTTAGGGCGGTGAGAGTCAAGACGATCCTAACCAATTACGTTTATTTTTTCGACCTACTTAAACTAAGCTGCTTACCCAGAATATGTCTAAATCTGCTATCACCGTCACTGTTAAGTTATTCGCTGCTTATCAAGAAGCTTATGGAGTCCCAGAACTGGTGCGGGAATTTCCCCAAGATACACCAGTTGCATCTGTGCGCGATCGCCTGGTCGCCGAACATCCCGAACTGACCCAATGGCGCGATGTGACTCGCTTTGGGGTTAACCTGCTATTTGTAGAACCAGATACCATCCTGCAAGATGGCGATGAAGTCGTGTTAATTCCTCCCGTGAGTGGCGGCTAATTACTTCACCTTGACGCGGAAGCGAAGAAACCCGTAGGAATATTATCGGAGTGCCAGAAGCAGTTGCATGGGGTAGAGTGTCCGGTTTCTTGACTGCATTTATTGGAATGGCGATCGCTAAATCGAAGTCAAAAAGTTCCGATGATAGTTAGAGTCAGTACTTAGGGCGCGAAATTATGTGTTGTTTAACCCAATTTACTCACAAAACTGAATCAAAATCGATAAAGTTCCAACTCCCCAATAATATTCGGTACTTTTTTAATTACTTTGCCCCTGGTGACACGAACCGTAAAACTACCCCAAGTAATAAATTTAGTACAGTCAAAAGGATGTATATAATTGACGTCATTTTTCTCCGTGCAATCAAAATATTCAATATCATCTACATCGGCATATGCTGTAGGCATTACAAGTCCTGTAAGCACTGAAATCATCATTAAAGTACAAATAACCAGTTTTACAAATTTCTTTATTTCAGCTTTCTCCCCCCCCCGTGGTAATTAGAGGGAGCAAAGCGCTGTAATCAGGCAAATTTTCCCAGGGCGAGCGGGATAGCTAAATCAAAAAGTCCAAAATCATCTTAGACGACTTTAAGCACCTTCTTAGTATTATCTACTGATTCCTTCACAAAATCTTCACTTTATTTTTTTATACTTATAGAAGAAATCAGGGTGCAATCGATCAAAGACCCTTATACAGGGTCTCTACTAACAAAATTTAATTGCTTATGTAGTTGCTCACCAACTCTTTCTGAAGAGATCAGGGGGATCAGGTGGGCATTTTTTTGCTCTTCTATTCCAACTACATACAACTTACGCGTTGACGTTAGGAAAGGTAAGCTAGTAGTCTGTCAATATTGTTTCGATGGGTTCGTAGTTGCGCTGTCTTCGCGCTTAGCACAACTAGAAACAAAGGAGCCTTACCCCTGAATTTCAGCTTGACAACCTAAATGCAAATCTTTGATTAAAAAAGTATAGCTGTTAACATGAAATGGGATCTTCGGTACAAACACTGAAAAGAAATTCATGTTTTTTTGAAGGCTAAAATATATATAGAAGCATCAAAAAATAAAGTGGAACCTGATAGAAATTTTGGAAACCTGGGAATAATAAAGTTGATGGACTAAAGGTGAGAGGAGTGCGTCCTATGGCTGTGAGTCTTTATTCTCTGTCAATTGAACGCATCACCTCCTGCCGCCAGTTGATTCCCCCAACGTAATGGTATTCCCTATGAATATGAGTCAAATGAGTAGAGAAGATGTGCGTGAACGCCTGGGCAATATTGACCAGATCCGCGACATTATTTTTGGGACGCAGCTCAGAGAGTATGAAAATCGATTCAGCAAGGTTGAGTCGGACATCTCAGTGTTGCAGCAAGAGATGCGATCGCATGTTGCTCAAATCAAGGTAAACTTTGCAGCAGAGCTAAAAGCGGCAATTGAGTCTCTGGAAAAAAAGCTGAAGTCACTCAGCGTCACCACCCAAGAAGAGACTACTGACTTGCGCCAACAGGTTGATCGCTTCAACAGAAAATTCGACCGCAGCGTTCAGACGCTTGATGAGGCGTTAGATACCCAAACTACCTCAATTCAAGATGAACTCTCCCAGACTAAAGCCCAATTTCAAGATGATGTCATGGCATTGCGGGATCTGATCTTGGAAGAACTTGAGCGACGCTTCTCACAATTGAGAGAAACCAAAGTTTCTAAAGACGATATGGCTGAAACATTATTTGCCCTGGGAATGCGGCTGAAGGAAACTGAATTCATTCCTAAGCTGAGGGAAGCAGTGGATGAAACCAGCGATTACACTCCTGTTACTGTCTTAGAAACTAAAAATATCTCAGAGGTATTAGAACAGTCAAACGGTTTTGCTGAAATGCACTCCTAATAATTGGTAACTCGTAATTCGTAATTCGTAATTAATGGTTTTTGGCGAATGTATTTATTTATGGAAAACAAACAAAGCCTTGATCCTTATCCCAAGAAAGTGCATGGGGTAACTAGGAATTACGAATTATCGCGTTCCGAGTAGGGAGATAGCGACATGACTCAGATGGAATCCATTTCTCATTCTGTTGAGTTAAACCAAGAAGAAGCTGTGCAGCTTGATAATTTTCTGACTCTGCTCGTTGATCTGAAAATTATTGAGCCACCTGAGCAAACCTCTCCTATATTACCTGTTGAAACTGATCAGAATGAGGATTTTTCTAGAGGAGAAATTGAATTACTTCAACGATCGCCAGTTCAATTCCAAGTATCCGAAACGCCCCAACACATATCGGTTAGTGATGTCGAACCCTCAAAGATCACCCCAGCTACGCTTTTTAAGGGGGGTTGGGGTGATCAAACCTTATCCGAGAAGTATTGCGCAGCACCCAACGAATCTTCAGAGTCAGATCATACTCTTCGTGCGGATCAAAATTTAGACAAATCCAATCCAGATAACTCAGAAGATGCATTCCAAAAATTACAGGAAATTTTCGTAGGACATGAATTAGCAGAGTTACACAATCTTGCTGCGATCATTCAGCAAAATCTCACTAAGCTAGAGCATCAAATTTACGATCCTCAAGAACTTATCAACTTACTGCTACCGACGATTACTGAGCTTTTAAGGCTGAAGATTACCGAATCGAAAGAAGAAATTGTACAAGTAATTACTCCTCTTGTTGATCAGGCTATCAAAAGGCGGAGTGAGCAAGATAGAACTTGCATGGGTTTAGCATTAGCGAACGCTATTCCCCTAGCCATTTCCCAACAAGTTCATACTGATCCACAAGAGGTTGCAGAAGCTCTGGCTCCGACCATAGGACGAGCCATGAAGAAACAAATTGAAATTGCAGAGGATAGCGTTGTGGATGCACTTTACCCAATCATTGGTAGTACGATAACCAAGTATATGGCAGAGACAATCCGCGCCATTAACCAACAGATGGAAGACACCCTTAGCGTTGAAGCGATAAAACGTAAAATTCGTGCCAAGTTACAGGGAGTTTCTGAGGCAGAGTTAATCCTCCAACAAGCGCTACCGTTCACTGTTCAAGCCATTTTTTTGATTCACAAAGCATCCGGTTTGGTCATCTGTGACATTCAACCCTCTGATGCACATCGGCTAGAGTCTGAGATGGTAGCAGGAATGCTGACAGCTATTCGCAGCTTTGCCAATGATTGCATCACCCAGTCTGGAAGCGTATCAGAACTAGACGCCATTGACTACGGTACATCCAAGATCACTTTGGAAGTAGCAGGATATTGTTACTTGGCGATGGTTGTACAGGGACCGCCACCCAAAGCCTTCATCTGGAAAATGCGGCAAACCCTCGGCACACTTGTTAAAGATTACGGTAAGTTAATTGAACACTTTGACGGTGATCCAGCTACAATCCCTAGTCAGGTTCAGACACTTCTGGAAGCCCTCAAAGAGGATGACGCTCAGGCAAAAAAGAGAAAAAATCAACCCTCTCTTCTACTGCTATTAAGCTTAACAGTTCTCAGTGCCATTTTGATTCCCTGGGGTATTTGGCAATACCAAAGTAGAGTGATTCGCGACCTTGAGAATAAAACCGCGCTTGCTCTAGCTTCTGCTCCTGAGTTAGCCGTCTATCGTCTGACAGTGAAGACTGATGGCCGCACTCTGAAGCTGACTGGACGAGTACCCAATCAAATTCTCCGCTCCCAAGCCGAACAAATCGCCCTCGCAACCGCCCCTAAGTGGTTGATTGACAATCAAATCCTGTCAGTTGAAGTACCTGCTGATCCGGTATTGGCGGCGGCTGAAGTCAAACGAGTCAGCGAAGTTTTAAATCAGATGGACGGTACAGCAATTTCAGCCCAATACATCGCTGGTAAAGTTTCTGTCCAAGGCATCATCAGCCGAACTGCAGACGCTCAGACAATTACTCACGCATTTGAGCAAATCCCTGGCGTTAAGTCGGTATCTAGTGCAATGCGAGTACAACCTCTTCGGATTGAAATTCGGTTTTACTTTGAACCTAACTTAGCAACATTGAACACGGATTTAGGGCACAAGCTTGGGCAGGTCAAGTTTTTCCTGGATCAGCATCCCATGAAGTATTTGAAAATCGCTGGTTATAGTTATTCTAGTACTAGTGCGATCGCCGCCCAACATTTAGCACTTGAACGAGCGAAAGCTGTACAACAAGCACTGATTAATCAAGGCGTTAATCCATCTAGTCTACACGTTATTGGATCAACAAATTTGCCACCTGGAATTGATGCCACTCAACCTTCTTGGCTAAGCCGATGTGTCGTTATAGAATCCATAGACAAGCAGTTTTAGGTTTTATATCTATATAGTCATCCTGAATGGTTGGTGAAGGTGGAAACCCGATCCTATCAAGTCCGTTTAATTACTCATCAAAAGTCCGCCGCGAGCGCAACTTCGTTGCTATAGTAGTTTTTACTTGTATCAAAAACACCCTAGTCCCCATAACTATGTCCGCCATCTCTAAAAAAATCTGCCTATTTGGTGATTTTGGTGTAGGCAAAACTAGCCTGATTCGCCGATTTGTGGATCGGCAATTCAGCGATCAGTATCTTTCCACTGTAGGAGTAAAAATTTCTCGCAAATTGGTTGTATTTCCAGGCTCAGATCCACAAAAGACCCAGGATATACAGCTTATTATCTGGGATATTGAAGGCAGTAATAAGTTTAAAGCAATGGCTCCAAGTTATTTTCAAGGAGCCAAAGGAGCCGTGATAGTTGGTGATGTGACACGACAAGAAACGCTCGATCATCTCTCAGATTCTATTCAAAGTTTTTTAGCCGTTAATCCTAAAAGCCATATTGTCATTGCACTTAACAAATCAGACCTAATTGAAGTGGAGTATTTAGAAAAAATCCAGGAGATCTATCAGTTCAGTAAGCAAGATTACGTGTTATCTACCTATTTAACTTCAGCTAAAACAGGCAATAATGTTGATGAAATATTTAAATTTTTAGCCCATGCTCTCATAAACTGCCAAGCTGAAATTTAAGCATTTGTTCCTAGTTGCGCCCTTGGGCGTACCCCTTCGGGGATGTCCAAGGGCGCAGGGGCGACCACAGGAGAAGGCTAGTACCGCAAGGCGTTGGTCAAAAGTCAAAATTCAAAAGTCACTCATGTTTATATATCAAGGCTTTTGCCTGTTTCAAATGGTTGCTTTATTTACGGCGCGCTGCACTAGTACACGACGGCGGAAATAAAGCAACCATTCAGAATCATCGAAAAGCTTGTATCATAAGCTTTTTTAATTTTTAATTTTTAATTCCGCCAAGCGGTACTAGATAGCTCAACTACGAACCCCTAAAATATTGATAAACTACTAATTTATTCAC
>CAZZXJ010000118.1:0-12646 GCA_964657905.1 uncultured Stigonema sp. | reverse complement strand
ATTGGATACTGCCCATGTGAGTCTTTGCACAAGAAGCTGCTGTTCACGGCTTCAAGGATGCTATTGATTCCAAAGAGATTTTTAGGGCATGAACGCGCCTGTTGTTCTGACTGCGGTCTTTGATGACTTTTTCATAGACCGCCTCGTAACCATTAACCATCTTGGTAACGCTAAACCTGTTTTCTACATGTTCTCGGCAGGTTTGGCGATTTAGTTCCAAGGCTGCGGGAATCATCGCCGCCATTTCTTCATAGCTTTGGCAGACAAACCCTGTTTTGCCGTGGGCAATTACCTCTGGTACGGAACCTAGATTAATGCCAATCACTGGTGTACCAGTTGCCATTGATTCAATCATCACCAAGCCAAAGGGTTCTTGCCAGGTAATGGGGAAGAGAGTGATAGCTGCATTGCCCAAAAGTTCAGCTTTTTCGACGTGGTTGACTTCGCCCAAGAATTCAATTTGCTGACCATCAATATGAGGGGCAATCTCTTGTTCAAAAAACTCAGTATCTACTACATCAACTTTTCCTGCCATTTTTAAGCGCCAACCCGCAAGCTTTGCAATGGCGATCGCATGTTGTGGTCCTTTTTCTGGCGAAAAGCGTCCCAAAAATGCCAGATATGGTGGTTCTGTGGGGTGGGCTATAAAAGGGTATTCTTCAGGTATAATGCCGTTGTAAACAGTGCTGGCATAGTTTAGGTTTAGTTGACGCTGCGCGTTACTAATGCTTACATATGGTTGCGACGAGTGCTGGGTGAATACCTTGGTGTTGTCTCTCGTAAATATGCCATGCAGGGTATGCACTGTGGGTGTTGAGGCTATACTTGCCACAGGCAATGTCCAAATTCCAACATGGGAGTGAATGATGTCGAATTCCGCCGCTTGTTGGTAAACCAGGCTGGCTTCAAGCACTTCGTACATTACATGCTCTTTGATGTCTGGGTCTAAGCGCAATGCACGAGGATAAACCGCTTCTAACTTAGCCAAAGTTTGCGAATCGCCAGATGCAAACAAAGTGACATCATGACCACGACGTACCAGTTCATCAGTCAAGCGACTCACTACCAGTTCAATTCCTCCATAAGTAGGAGGCGGAACTCGTTCCCACAAGGGGGCTACTTGAGCGATCTTCATAAGTTGTTTTGGTTCAGCAGGTAAATTAGTCGTTTGACGAGGGTTTAGAGACTTGAGACTAGAGTATTGATACCTCCTGTTCTGAAGTTTTAATTAACCAAACTTGCTGTTAACAACACAATTTCGGTTAACTTTACCCTTTAAATGCCTTCCTCCAAATTTACACCCTGGCTTTAGTGCAGCAAATTTTGATTGTATTGTCTCTTTTTTATATAAAACATCTATCTTAAGAATTGTTTATAAATTTTTATTTTACCAAACTAAAGCGGATTTGATATGACTTACAGCTATTTTCTGTTTATTGAACCACAGATTGCCGTAGGGGCGGCACTGCCCTGCCCCTACAATGTGGTCTATTTACCTGAAAACAGCTGTCACTTGTTGCGCTCCCAAGCACCGCATAAAAATGGTGCGTTACACTGCGTTAACGCACCCTACTTAAGAAATACACTAAAAACAGAAATCAACGTAGCTTGGGGGTGGAAGCCCACGCACTAATGAAATTTTATTGTTTTTTAAGCCTTGCTAAAACTTCTCTTTCTTTGTGACAATAGACGAAACCCTGCAACTAGACCAATTCCAAGTACAGCAGAGGGTTCTGATACCTTCTTAGGGGGCTTCTTGTCGTCGTAGTTATAAGTGACATTCACACCAGCTTTGGCATATGTGTTGACATAGGAACTTATGTTGCCTGGTCCTGCAACCGTAGAGTTGGCTAAAGTTGAGAACAAAAAGTCTAGGTTACTAGTACCAATGAAAGATTGTAAGAGGTTACTATCAGTGAAAGTCTTTGTGTCAGACTTGTTAGCTGTCAGTCCCTCAACCGTCTTTTGAGCTTGTGCATCGACTTGGTAAGTGGAAGTATTTTCTGGACTAAGGGTAAACAGAGACTGATTATTTAGTTTTAAGGCGACTTGACTAGCAAGATCCACTGTCACCTGAGCCGCTTGAGGACTTCTGTTTTCAAAACCTGCATCTCCTTTGAGATTGGAGGTAAAATTTATCTCTACACTATTGAGCGTACCTAGATCCGAGTCAAATTTTTGGATACTTAGAGGTGTGTCAATGATATCTGTAGGAGCATAATCCGTGGGAGATGTGCGGGTGAGGGAAGCCGCGTTAGCAGATCCAGTCGTTGCAATAATGCTGAGGAATGTGGTAGCAGCTACTAAAACACTACAAAATTTTGTTTTCATTCCTGATTCATTTTTTACTGTGAGGTTTTGTTTGTAGGCTTCATAATTCTACCTAAATATACCTAATTGTACCTAAATTTGTGTAAATTTTTTCTTCCGGATATGTTCGGTAATGCCGCTAGATAATAACTGAAACTCTAGTAGTAACACTGTCAACGTGGGTAAAGTCCGGTGGGTGGTAGCCTGGATACGGTAGGTACTGTGGTGCGTCTTAGTACCTTACAGCCCAAAGAATACTTGTTAATGAACCGCAGAGGCAAAAGACATCTCCGAAAAACAATGTAGAGACGCGAAATTTCGCGTCTCTACAAGGGTTGTAGACAACGCATAATTAATTTTTGGAGATGTCTAAAGGAGAACGCCCCAGAAAGAGATAGGTAATTTTCTAGCGGTTCGGGAGTAGTACTTTGGAATTGACTACCCTCTAAGAGCAGATATTGATAAGTTATATACTGGTGGGCAATGCCCACCCTACTGCATGATTTTAATTTCTTAGGTAAGCTGACAACAGCAGTTTTAATGCTTAAAACGATCATGGCAAGTACTCCCACAATTCTCGCCTTAGACTTTGATGGTGTAATTTGCGACGGACTGATTGAGTATTTTGAGGTATCGTGGCGTACCTATTGTCAAGTTTGGTCGCCTGCTCATCAGACACCACCAGATGATTTAGCTCCAAAATTCTATCGGCTTAGACCTGTCATTGAAACAGGTTGGGAAATGCCCATTTTAATCAAAGCGTTATTAGAGGGAATTGCTGAGGAAAAGATTCTTCTGGACTGGGAATCTATCGCCCAAAATATTTTACAACAAGACAATCTCTATTCAACAGAAATTAGCAGTAAACTAGATAAAACGCGGGATGATTGGATTAGTAGAGATTTAAACGGTTGGCTCGGTTTGCATCGATTTTATCCAGGTGTTGTGCAAAAAATCAAAGCAACTACTACTAGTACAGTCCCCCTATACATCATTTCCACTAAAGAAGCGCGTTTCGTACAGCAACTATTGGAACAACAAGGGGTCACTCTCAGCAAAGAAATGATTTTTGGCAAAGAGGTAAAGCGTCCAAAACACGAAATTCTGCAAGAATTAATTCAAGAGGCAAATTCGCCAGAAATATGGTTTGTAGAAGACCGACTGAAAACATTACAGTTAGTCCTCCAGCAACCAGCCCTAGAGGATGTAAAACTCTTCCTCGCAGACTGGGGCTACAATACTTCATCTGAAAAATTGACTGCCCAAAATGACTCACGAATTCAGCTATTATCACTTTCTCAGTTTGCCAAAGATTTTTATGAGTGGATCTAGTACTCGCGTACTGCGAAGCCCCAAACCCTAGGGTAGCGCTACTACTAATGCATCGGAGTATGCTGAAATTATAGGCAGAGATGGGATGCAGCTATTGACCATCCTGTACGATGATGAAACGGACGCCTAAATCGTTTTTGTACCCCCTGAACGGTTACTACGCATTGACAGAAGCAGTTTTCAATTGAATTGTCCACATCATCTGGGGCGTGGTTACCCCGCTCCTACGGTCATATTGTCGTCTACTTAAATGAAATTTGCTGTAAATTCGGATGGTTAGGGTAACCGATTTTTTATTCTAGCATATGACGGCGGAAATAAAGCTAAGTAAGTCGGCAATGAAAAACAAAACTATGTAACGAAATGTAAAATCTCCTGGTTGCGCTAAAGCGCGCTAAGCGCAACTACAAACCAGTTACTTACCATTCGGAATTGCTTATTGCCTGCAACTCAAGCTTTTTTAATTTTTAATTCCGTGCAGCGATAGTAGCGCATGTTCCGCCTAATTGCCTACAGTGCAAATACTGAACTTCTATAGCTATGATCGCAGATAGTTCAGTAATTTTGCTGTTTTCAATAGGCTAATAAAGAAAGAAAATATAATTATAGTAAAACTTACTTACTGTACAAATAGATGATTATATGCATCGACTAAACTGCAAAGTGGTGCGGGATTTTGTTAATCCTCATTATTTGCTCATTTTTCAGGCATATTCTGAATCTAAAGCTTCTGATTGGCGCAAACGAACGTATCTATAATCAACTTTTGACAATGCGTAAGTTCTATGTAGTTGGAATAGAAGAACCAAAAAAATGCCCACCTTCTGCCCCTGATCTATTCAGAAAGAGTTTGTGAGCAACTAAATAAACAGTGACATTTTGTTAGTAGACACCCTGTCTAAGGGTCTTTAGTAGACTGGACTCTGATATAAAGAAATATACATTGAATTTCTCTGTTTTGGAATGTAGTTTTTACCCTTGGATATTACGTAGGCTCTAGCCCCTGAGGGAAGCAGCTTCGTCGCACCCCCAAAAAAATATCTCCGGACACTTTATGTGTTTGGGGATATTTTTATATATGCCATGGGTAAGGATTATGGTCAGTAGGGAACATATTTGAACGCAATACAGTTCAGTTAGTATTGTTCAAGAACTGAAGATCCCCCCAACCCACGCCAGTCGCCTAGGTAGGGCTAACCCGACAGCAGCGCTGGCTCCCCTGCCCTTAAAAAGGGGAGCTTATTCCCCCCTTTTTAAGGGGGGTTAGGGGGGATCAAAGCCTTAACTGAACGGTATTGTATTTAAACGCGAGAGAGAAAGACAAATTGTTTCCTTATTTGGGATCGAAAACTAAATGACTGTTGGGATTGCTCGCAAAGCTCTCTTGACCGAAAGTGTCAGAATGGTAACGTCTCCTCCAAAATCCGATGCTAGACCTTACCAAACTCACAGGACAAATGCAGGGTTTAAGTCAACATTTGACTTTAGAAGCTACTGCTAATCGGCAACGTTTAGAATTGGCACAAAAACATCTTCAAGGTGCCCTACAGTGTCAAGAAGACTTAGTGCAGCGACAGGAGAAATGGCGCGATCGCATCCTGTTTGCCAGTGCTACCCCGAAAGAACCGCTCAATACCTGCATTGATATCCCAGTTCCCCCGAAAATTCACACTGTGATTGCGACTGACGGTTCCCAAATTGCCCCCAGCCACCACGAAATTGCCTACTGCTATCTCCTCAACATGGGTAGAGTTGTCTTACACTACGGACAAAATCTCCACCCCCTGATGGATAGTTTGCCGGAAGTATTTTATCGCCCGGAGGATTTATATGTTTCCCGTCAGTGGGGTATTCGCACTGAGGAATGGATGAGTTATCGCCGCACAGCTAGTGAAGCAACGGTTTTAGCAGAACTTGCTTGCAGCGTCAAAGCAGGTTTGTCAGCAGTACCGACCTTAGCAATGGTGGACGGTTCGTTAATTTACTGGTTTTTAGAGCAACTACCATCTGAAGCACGCGATCGCATCTTACCCCCCATCTTAGAAGCATGGCGGCAATTACGCGAAGCTCAAATTCCGTTAATGGGCTATCTCTCCGCCTCTCGCAATGTCGAAGGCATTAACTTTTTGCGTTTTTTAGCTTGTCCCCATCCAGTACCTGACTGTGCAAGTTTTTGCCCGAATCAACTGGAAAAAGTACCGTGCAAAGTATTGGATCCGTTGCGAGATACTGCCCTTTGGTCAACGCAACTCAAACCAGGACAAAGAAGTCTCCTGTGGCGCAGCAACGCCCGGATCATCGACATGTATCAAGACCAGCAGATTTACTTTTGTTACGTCCACGTCGGCACCGAAATTGCTCGCATCGAAGTTCCTTCATGGGTAGCAGAAAATACAGAAATACTTGACCAAGCACTGGGACTCATGTTGGCACAAGTACAGAAAGGACAGGGGTATCCAGTGGCGATCGCCGAAGCCCATAATCAAGCGGTAGTTCGTGGCGGGGACAAGGCAAGTTTCTTCGCCCTTCTTGAACGACAAATGATTAAAGCCGGCTTAAAAAATGTGGGTACTTCTTATAAAGAAGCGAGAAAGCGTGGAAGCATTGCTTGATTTGTCATTTGAACGAGAAATTCCATTGAGGACATTGGTATGCAAACACAGACAGAAAAACGCTACTACACTCGTGAAGAATATCTTGCACTAGAGGAAGCAGCTGAATACAAAAGTGAATACCGAGATGGAGAAATAGTACCAATGACAGGAGGTACAACTAATCATAACCATATCATCGTTAATTTAGTTGCTCACTTAAAATTTGCTTTAAGAGGGCAAAATTATAATTTGTTTACTAGCGATGTCCGCTTGTGGATGCCGCGTTATAAGCAGTACACTTATCCAGATGTGATGGTAATTCAGGGAGAACCAGCCTATGAGGGAACTGGCACTACCACAGTGACAAATCCGTTAATCATTACTGAGGTTTTGTCAAAATCAACAAAGAACTATGATCAATCAGATAAATTTCGCTTTTATCGGTCGATTCCTGAATTTAGAGAATATATTCTGATTGATCAGTATAGTTTTTTCGTAGAACAATTTGTCAAAAATTCAGAGGGGAAATGGGTTTTAAGTGAGTATGAATCTCCTGATGCGGTGTTAGCACTGGCTAATATTGATTTTCAAATTTCCTTCAGCGATATTTATGAAATGGTGAATTTTGAGAGGAGTGAGAACTGAATGATCTTGCGGTTGCTATCCCAGAATACTGTTTAAGGTTTGCAGTAACTGCTTAACTGTGTAGGGCTTCGACAAAAATGTTTTGATTCCACTGGCTTGCGCCAGTTGCTTGCTTTCTACGAGTCCACTAGAGGTTATAACCTTGACAAATGGATTCATTTTTTGCAAAGTACGGATAGTGGTTAAACCATCTATCCCTGGCATCATCATATCTATCAACACTACGCTTGTTTCATCTCCATGTTGAGCGTACAATGCGATCGCCTCAATGCCATCATTGGCAATAATTACTCTATAGTTGTATCTTTCCAGTGTTGTTTTGGTAATCTCGCAAATTGCGGCTTCGTCATCTACTACTAAAATCAATTCTCCTTTTCCCGCAGGCAATTCCAAAATTTCTGTTGGCTGTGTTTGGTTCTGTGGTATTGCCTTTAAAAACACCTGAAATTGTGTTCCTTTGTCAACGCTACTAGAAACAGTGATAAAACCGTTGTGGCTTTTGATGATACCAAGCACGGTTGAAAGACCCAGCCCTGTACCTCGACCAACCTCTTTGGTTGTGAAAAAAGGCTCGAAAATTCTATCGACTATTGTAAGGGGTATGCCTATTCCAGTATCCCTGACAGTAATAACAATGTGGGAACCAATGGAGGCTTCAAGATTGATCCGGGTGTAGGTTTGATCGACGAAGAAATTTTCGGCAGAAATACTTAAAACCCCGCCTTTGGGCATGGCATCGCGAGCATTGATGACTAAATTCATCAGCACCTGATGCAGTTGTGTGGCATCTCCAAAAATAGGCGAAAGATCTGGCGCTATATCCGTGCAGAATTCGATAGATTTAGGAAATGTCTGGTTGGCAAACTGCTGAATTTCTAATATTAGATGCCGGAGTTGCAAAATAGTGCGCTTACCTTCGACGCCCCGCGCAAACGATAGCACTTGCTTGACCAAAGCTGCACCGCGCTGAGCGTTGGTTTCCAATGTTTTAAGTAGCCGATCTTTGCGCTCATCAGAGATTTTCATCTGCAAAAGTTGAGCAGACATTAACATTGGGGCTAGTATATTGTTTAAGTCGTGGGCAATGCCGCTAGCGAGTGTGCCTAGGCTCTCCAGTCGCTGGGCGCGGAGCCACTGGGCTTCGAGTTGTTTTTTTTCCGTAATGTCGGTGTTAACGGTGAGGATTGATTTTGGGTTCCCTTGTTCATCGCGGACTAATGACCAGCGAGTTTCGACGATGATTTCCTTACCATCTTTTTGTACCTGACTCAACTCACCATACCACTCGCCTGTAAGGTTAACTTGATCCAGAGCCTCTTGGAATTTTAGTGAATCCTTCTTGTGTAACAGCTCGTTGGCATTCAAGCCTAAAGCGAATTCTGCTTTCCAACCGTAAAGACGTTCGGCACTTTTGTTCCAAAATACAATTTTGTTTTCCAGATCTTGAACCAGAATGGCATCTGTTGCGACATCGAGTAGGGCGGCTTGTTCAAGGATTTTCTGTTCCGCCTGCTTTCGTTCCGTGATGTCCATGATCACACCGAGCATACGTACTGGTCTACCAGTTTGGTCATAGTAGACCTGACCTATATTTCCTACCCAGTGCAGAGTGTCATCAGGCCAAACCACTCGAAATTCACCTGCATAATCTCCACCCTGTTCAACAGCATTCTTCACGGCAGTAGCAACAAGCTTGCGTTCTTCAGGGTGGACTGCATTCAGAAAAGCTTCATAGGTGGGATAATAAGAGCCTAGATCAAGACCTAATAACGGTCCCATTGAGTTAGAACCAAATACATTGTTGGTTAGCATGTTCCATTCCCAAGTACCCATGCGGGCGGCTTCTAAGGCTAACCTAAGTTGTGTTTCGCTGTCTTGTAGCGCTGCGATAGCACACTTGCGCTTAGTAAGTTCAATTTGCGCCTGTTGGAAGAGTGTGGATTGCTGGATAGCGATCGCTAATTGCGTTGCTAATTGCTGCAGCAAGTCAATCTCCAACTGCTGCCATTGCCGTGGTCTGGAACACTGGTTAGCAACTAGCAACCCCCATAAATTTTCTCCTTGAAGGATGGGTACAACTAAGTTGGCTCTGACCTGAAGCTGAACCAGTAAATCAGTATGACACGAGGATAAACCTGCTGTGTAGATATCTTCTATAGCTTGGATGCGACCTTGTTGGTAAAGCTCCCTTCGAGTCGGGTCTGCAAAAAAAGAGTCTGTAATTTTCCTTCCTTGGATAGATGACCAACAAGCATCTACTGATTCTATGGTGACAACTCCACTCCAGTCTGGTTGGAAGCGGTAAATAAAAACTCGCTCAGCCCGGAGAAACTGCTGCACTTCCGATACTGCGGTGCTAAGAACCTCTTTTAAGTTCAAACTCTGCCGGATGCGTTGGGCAATCTCTGCCACCAGTCGCTCTCGCTCTCGTTGCTGTCCTAGCGCCTCTTCCGCCTGCTGCTGCTGCGCGGCTAATGTTTCTAACTGACAAAGGCTTTGACGCAGTACAGCTAACTCTTGAATCAGCTGCTCTTTGGTCTTTTCCTCATCTTTCATCTAAAAAATCCGGTATGTGTGAAAACTCTGTATCTTTAGGCCAGAGAGGAAACACGTAAGAAAAGCGATTTTAATCGCGGCTCAATTATTGGATGTCGCTACCGCCTTGGATATGCGGAGCAGAAAATTTATCCAACAGAATACATGCGCTACTTCGTCAGAATTCAGCATGAATTCTGTACGACTGGTGGATGAATAAAAGGGTTCAAGCACGGAGCTAAATCTTTGATTTAGTGGTCAACAATTGCGTGATGGGTTTGAATCCCCGACTTATTGATTCTGACTTCTGACTTCTGACGAATGTATTCTTCTTCAATATCAATATTTTCTGCTTGGGTTAAATAAACATATTCTCATGTTTTGTAGCACTTCCGGAAACCAACTTTAACTTTTCTTTACAAAGAGCTTTTGAGACTTCATCAGCAAAGGCAATATGAAGTTTTCGTAAAAGAGTGTCAATAACAATGCTGTAACTGGGTTAACGACACCACAATGTCATCAATCGCTTGCCGCGCAACTTGAACAGGCTGGTCGGTTTGATTCACGATAATACTGAAAACTAGCGGTTGATAGTTAGGTGCATTCATATATCCTGCTAGGGAAACAACACCGCCCATCGTGCCTGTTTTCGCCTGGACAATGCCCTCAGCAGGTGTGTTAAGAAAGCGGTTTTTGAGTGTACCACTTCTCCCTGCAACCGGTAGAGAAGCTCGATACACAGATGCGGCTGCTGATTTTGCCATTAAGCGCAAAGTTTCCACCAAAGCCTCTGGGCTAACTAAGTCCTTACGAGATAACCCCGAACCATCCACCAAAACATAACCTGCTGGATCAACACCCAACTGGGTTAACGTTGCCTTCATAACTTCCAACCCAGCATCAGCAGTCGTTTGATTTTTATCTATTGGTTTTCTGATCGCAATGGCTCTCAGCAACGCTTCCGCAAACAGGTTATAACTATTGAGATTCATCTGTGCCACCAATTCTGATAATGGAGGAGACTCCACAGCAGCTAATTCTTGTTCCAAGTTTCCACTACCAGCTGACACGAATGCCTGTGCGATCAGAATTTTCTCTGCTGCTAAAGCACTGCGGAAGTGCCGCAAGAAGTATTCAGCAGGAGCAACCACTGGTAAACTCATTAACTCAGGCTGAGAATTTACTGCTAACTGTCCTTGAATTCGCAAAATTTGTCCTTTCAAGTCGCGGGTAATATTAAAGTTATTTGGTTGATTTTCAGCAGCCGTTACTGACTGATTTATGACTAACCACTGTTTAGCTTCGTTGCTATCATTCCAGACAACTTGTAGTGGTTTACCTACAGTTTGCGGTAGTAGCTTTAAGCTAAAAACATTTTGATTCAGAATTAGACTGTTAATAGGTGCGCCATAGTCCGACTCTATGTCTTCCCATTGCCAGGAGGGATTAACAACTTCTCCTCGAATATAAGTATCATCGACAATTAGCCGCTTGACCTCCCGGATACCTTTGTGTTTCAACTGAAGGGCTAAATCCGCCAGTTGAATATCAGTTAAGCTGGGGTCTCCCCTACCCACAACATGCAAAACACCATCGCCACTGCCATATACAGAGGTGCGAAAGCGAAAATTTGCACCTAGTTGCTGTAGTACAGCAGCTGATGTGAGTAATTTGTTAGTAGAAGCTGGAGTAAAGTATTTCTGAGCATCCCGACTGTAAAGAGTTTCGGTAGACGAGAGGTTTTGCACCAAAATCCCCCAACGCATACGACTGAATTGGGGACGATTTGTCACAGCATCCACAACTGCTCCTAATTGAGCAGGGCAAATTGATTTCGTAGTGGTTGTCGGTGCAACTTGTGTTTGTGCTTTAGCTGATTTTAGGGTGATGCCTACCTGGACACTAAGAAACAGCACCAGGAAACCAATATAAATTTTTTTAGACATTTGCGGATTTAAGGTAAGTAGGTGGGCGCAAATAAACATAACTATTAAATTGGGTAAGGGATTTCCAAGTAAAAAAATATTCAACTATTTCTTGTGGGATGGGCATAAGCGCCCGTCCTATCAACTGGGCGGGCGCTTATGCCCACCCCACAATATTGGATAATTTATTTGTTGGAGTTCCCTAAGGAGAAGGAAGGGTAAAGGGTAAGTTTTCTTATCCTTTACACAACTTTATATATATCAGTTTCATGACACTGACCTAGTGAATTGTTTTTGTTTTAAGAGTGTTTCCAGTAAAGCGCCTGAGGAGCGATCGCTCCTCAATTGACTTGGCATACTGCGCAGTCCCTGTGGGTTCCCTCAAAACAATTTCATCAATTAGCGCTTTCCGCGCTCGATCCTCTCCTGGGTAATCAATTCCTACCATAAGATAAATTTGTTTTCTTAGAGTATACCTTGGTACTAATCGCCACCCTTTTATAGCAAATCAGATGCTTGCAAATGAAGAAGACTTCAGGAATGTCAATTATGTGATGCAAGTTATATTAGATAGGCTTTATTTATTGGAGAATGAGCAGTAATCAATTAACAGCTATATTCCTTGTAGAGGTAATGGTGTGAGTACATTTTTGTCTAGTGTGGCTGTACTGCTCTCTTCTTTGGCTTTGATATGCAGTGGCTATGCAGCTTACCAAGTTTTCTCATGGCAAAAAACGCTGAGTACTGCTAATCCCGGAAGTAGTGACCTGATCGCCACCAACCAACCAGTTTCCAGTCAATCAACCACTACGCCGACTGCAACAGAAAAATCACTATCAACAGCTACCTCTGGTGCTGCAATTCAACCAGGTCAATTTGTACAGCCAGCCTTTGGTACTAAAGCGCAAGTGGATTTACTTTCCGTAAAGAGAATTAAAGATCCACAAACCGGAAACCGTGATGTAGTGAATTTGCAGGTACGTATCCGTCGCCTTGCTAAGGATGGAGTTGCGCCCAACGAATCTATGGAGGTTGTCAACACAACAGCTCGTAATCCTGACACGAGCGAAACCTACAAAGGAGTTAGCAGCGATCGCTCGACAGGAAGCGTTTCTCTGTTTTCGCTGCGTCCCAAAGCCTCGGCTGATGCTTATGTCTGGTTAAGAGTTCCTGAAGATGTTAAAACCGTAGACATCTTTGTACCAAATACAGCTGCCTTTAAGAAGATACCAATTTCCAATTAAAGTAGGAGTCAGGAGTCAGGAGTCAGAAATGAACAGGGTGTGGGGTGTGGAGTGTGGGGTG
>CAZZXJ010000117.1:6080-12656 GCA_964657905.1 uncultured Stigonema sp. | reverse complement strand
CTCATGTTTATATATCAAAGCTTGTGCGTGTTTGAAATGGTAGGTTTATTTACGCGCCCGCTGTACTAAATAGAAGATTTATTATAGTATATTTACTTAATAAAATGCTTTTTATAAAACACAAAATTTTACTGGCAATTTTTTTGGATAATACCTAAATTGCCTATAGTGTTAACTAATTTAAAAACCGAAAAATCAATACTTTGTCTAAAATGCAAATTCGTACTTACCGAAAAAGTGCGGAGTGCGGAGTCCGATGCGTAACCGCACCTCCGGGGTGGTTTGAAGCCCCTGACTGAAAAAGTGCGGGGTGTGGAGTAACTTACATCTTGCACCACCGCCAGAAACCGGGTTTCTCTCACCTTGTTGAGAATGGTACAAGATGTCAGGTAAAGAAGAGCAAACAAGAGCGCGGAATTATTTATAGTATTTCTCAATTAGGTGGAATACAGCCACTTCTTAGGGGCACGGCACTACCGTGCCCCTACCTACCACGTATTGCATCCAAACGAGAACCGCTCTATTTGCACTCCGCAAGAAAGCACGAATTCACTCCGCACTCCGCACCACTGAAGAAATTCCTTAATAATAAACAAGTAGACAGACACATCTGGTTGCGATCTTCTAAAACGCTATTCCGTGCGCGTTGGGGTGATTGACTCTTTACGCTATAATCATCACAGTTGTGCTAAGTAGGTTCCTCTGAAATAAACATAACGGGTGTTACGAAACTTAAACATGCCTAAAACCCTTACAAATGAACGCCAGTTGCGCGGTTGTCGGGGGATACGCTTGGGCGTACTGGCTCCTAATCACCAATTACTAATGATGACAATAACCAATAAGGTTTATTTTTTCGACCTACTTAGTTGCAAATTTGCTTAATTTTATTTGGTAATATAAAAGTATACTTACTTATGTGTCCATGCTGCGGATGCAGGCGCACCTCTTAACTGAAAGTCGCCCTCAATCTAATGCAATTGCACTTTAGAGTCTTACCTATGCACTTTAGAGGTTTACCTATTGCCTATATTGTTGAGGATACGTCTAGAGTTTCAGCAAGTGGACTTTGCTGGTGAGGTTTTTATTGCTTTTGGGAATCACAAAAGCTGGTAAAGTAAACTTTGGCAATATTTTTCTATGAAATGCTAACATTGGCAAAATAAATGCTATATTAGTAAATCTAGTAGTGTGTTTAAATAATTAATAATCTTTCTGGAATTGACTGTGGCGAATACAAAGTCTGCTCTTAAGCGCGCCCAAATCGCAGAACGCAATCGGCTGCGTAACAAAGCTTACAAATCAGCAGTGAAGACGCTGATGAAGAAATACTTTACAGCTGTTGAAACATATGCAGCTAAACCTGAACCAGAATTAAAGCAAGAAGTACTTGATCGGATGTCAGAGGCGTATAGCAAAATCGACAAAGCTGTAAAGCGGGGCGTTCTGCACGCTAACAACGGGGCAAGGAAAAAGTCGAAATTGGCTCAAAGACTAAAAGCGCATACACAACCAGTAGCAACAACTGCTGAATAGTCAATAGTCAATAGTCATTGGTCTTTTCGCAAATGACTAATGACCAATGACCAAAAATGCAGCTAATTGACACCCACGTTCATATAAACTTTGATATTTTCCAGGTAGATTTAGAAACAGTGCGATCGCGATGGCAACAACAAGGTGTAGTGCGGTTAGTACACTCCTGTGTTGAGCCTGCGGAATTTTCTAGCATTCAAGCCCTAGCTTGTCGGTTTCCTGAGATCAGCTTTGCTGTAGGATTACATCCTTTAGATGCTGAGAAATGGAGTAAACACACAGCAGAGCAAGTAAAATCTTTAGCTTGTTCTGACTCTAAAGTAGTAGCAATTGGGGAAACGGGACTGGATTATTACAAAGCAAATAACTATGAACAACAGCTTATGGTGTTTGAAGCACAGATAGAACTGGCAACACAACTCAGTTTACCAGTGATCGTTCACTGTCGTGATGCGGCAATACATGTAAGAGAAGTCTTGCAAAAATGGCAGCACCATCATGGAGAAAGGGTGCGAGGTGTGATGCACTGCTGGGGTGGAACGCCGGAAGAAACCCAATGGTTCCTGGATTTAGGCTTTTACATTAGCTTTAGTGGAACTGTTACCTTCAAGGGTGCCAAACAAATCCAAGACTCGGCTGCTATGGTAAGAAGCGATCGCCTGCTAATTGAAACAGACTGCCCTTTCCTTGCTCCGGTTCCCAAGCGGGGCGAACGGCGGAATGAACCTGCATATGTTCGCTATGTAGCTGAGCAAGTAGCCCGACTGCGGGGAGAATCTCTAGAAGCGATCGCTGCTCTCACCACCCAAAATGCCTGTGAATTATTTGGCTTGGTACTATAAAGTACACCTTTGTCTTAGCGCCATGGAGTTGGTTGGAAAAAATAAAATTTGAGTTCGTCAAAAATATGGTAATATAATTTCCTCCAAAAAAGGTTTGCTTGCGTCATAATGTTTAAGGAAGCGACTCTAAACTCCTGAGCTTTAGTTGGGTTACCATCCACTTTTACATCCTCCTATCTCTACAAGCGGATGCTCTTTAGCTACCATATCTAGCCCTTTGATTTGAGGTTGATGTTGACTTTTGCACTCATGTCGCAGATCGATTTTTACCTATAGAAAATCATTAAACGTAATTACCTTGTGATCACCACCCGCAAATATCCAGAACAGACAGATAAGGAACAGGCTGAGGAGATTATTGCCTTATTCTTTGGGCTACTATCGATTTGAGTACAAATACAGATACTCCATGAATGAGAGACAACGTAGGGGTGCGTATCTAATGTAACGCGCTTTTTGGAGGAACTCGTGAACCAGCAACAGCTACACCAGGTGCTAAAAAAAATCCAGCTATTATCTCGATTTAGGCTAATTTTACTTATGCAATGGGCAATTCACCCCTTGCGAAAATCGCTTTTTGCCAGTTTAATTGCGACCTTTGCCCAGAAGCTGCATCCGGCAGGTGGTGTAAGGAGAAGTTCCCAGATGACGAGTTTAACCAGGTTAACAAAGGTAGAGGCATGACTAACGAAACTATTATGGAACCAGCCTTTTTGTTGCCCGACTTGATTGAAATCCAGCGTTCTAGCTTCCGCTGGTTTTTGGAAGAAGGGCTGATAGAAGAACTTAACTCCTTTAGTCCGATCACAGACTATACAGGCAAACTAGAACTGCACTTTTTGGGTCAGAACTACAAACTTAAAGAGCCAAAGTATAGCGTCGAAGAAGCTAAACGGCGGGACAGTACTTATGCCGTACAAATGTATGTACCCACACGTTTGATTAACAAAGAAACAGGGGAAATCAAAGAGCAAGAAGTATTTATTGGGGATTTGCCTCTGATGACTGATCGCGGCACGTTTATTATTAACGGTGCTGAGCGTGTAATAGTCAACCAGATAGTGCGATCGCCAGGAGTTTACTACAAATCAGAAATTGACAAAAACGGGCGGCGGACCTATTCAGCTAGCTTAATCCCCAACCGGGGGGCATGGCTGAAATTTGAAACTGACCGTAACGACTTGGTGTGGGTACGCATCGACAAAACCCGGAAGCTGTCGGCGCAGGTACTCCTGAAAGCCTTGGGTTTGTCAGATAACGAAATATTTGACGCCTTGCGCCACCCGGAATATTTCCAAAAAACCATTGAGAAAGAAGGACAATTTTCCGAAGAAGAAGCCCTGATGGAGTTGTATCGCAAACTCCGTCCTGGTGAACCGCCTACAGTATTAGGGGGACAACAACTCTTAGACTCCCGCTTCTTTGACCCCAAACGCTACGACCTTGGGCGCGTTGGACGGTACAAGCTCAACAAGAAACTGCGCCTCCAAGTCCCAGACACAATGAGGGTACTGACGAGTCCCGACATCTTAGCGGCAGTGGATTACCTGATCAACCTTGAATTTGACATTGGTAACACTGACGACATCGACCACTTGGGCAACCGCCGGGTGAGAAGCGTCGGCGAGTTGCTGCAGAACCAAGTAAGGGTTGGTTTAAACCGTCTAGAGCGTATTATTCGGGAACGGATGACCGTATCCGATGCTGAGGTACTAACTCCCGCTTCTTTGGTGAACCCTAAACCATTGGTGGCGGCAATTAAAGAATTCTTCGGTTCCAGTCAGTTGTCGCAGTTCATGGATCAGACAAATCCTCTGGCAGAACTGACCCACAAACGCCGTCTTTCTGCCCTTGGTCCTGGAGGTTTGACTCGTGAACGTGCTGGGTTTGCGGTGCGGGATATCCATCCCTCTCACTACGGACGCATTTGCCCGATTGAGACACCAGAAGGTCCTAACGCTGGTTTGATTGGCTCCTTGGCTACTCATGCCAAGGTGAATCTGTATGGCTTCTTGGAAACCCCATTTAGACCTGTGGAAAATGGGCGAGTGCGGTATGACATACCTCCTGTGTACATGACAGCAGATGAAGAGGATGACCTGCGAGTTGCGGCAGGGGATGCACCGACGGATGAAAACGGCTACCTAATTGGACCGCAAGTACCCGTGCGCTATCGTCAGGAATTTTCCACTACAACATTGGAACAAGTAGACTATATCGCAGTTTCTCCCGTACAAATTGTGTCTGTTGCTACAAGTATGATTCCATTCTTGGAGCATGACGACGCCAACCGCGCACTCATGGGGTCAAACATGCAGCGGCAAGCAGTGCCACTGCTAAAACCAGAGCGTCCTTTAGTGGGAACGGGTTTAGAAGCACAAGGAGCAAGAGACTCCGGTATGGTGATAGTATCGCGTACCGATGGTGATGTGACTTATGTGGATGCGACAGAAATCCGCGTACGTACACGTCAAGTGGCAACGGACACTTCATTAAACGGGGGAAACCCTCCCAGATTTGGATCTGTGGAAGCCGCCGCTCCAACTTCTCTACGCATGGGAGCCACTGCTGAGGGTTCGTCTGAAGCACCAGCCCGGCGGGAAACCTCAACGCGGGATACAAACAGAAACCCCCAGGAAATTAGGTATACCATTTCCAAGTACCAGCGGTCTAACCAAGACACGTGTCTCAACCAAAAACCCCTCGTTCGTCTAGGAGAGCGGGTCGTGGCAGGTCAGGTGCTAGCTGATGGCTCCTCAACAGAAGGTGGAGAATTAGCACTAGGACAAAATATTGTCGTTGCCTATATGCCTTGGGAAGGCTACAACTACGAGGACGCAATTTTAATCTCCGAAAAGCTAGTGCAGGAAGATGTCTACACCTCTATTCACATTGAAAAATATGAAATTGAGGCAAGACAGACGAAACTCGGACCAGAAGAAATTACCAGAGAAATTCCTAACGTTGGGGAAGACGCGTTGCGCCAGTTGGATGAACAAGGAATCATTCGGATTGGGGCATGGGTAGAAGCTGGAGATATTCTGGTAGGAAAAGTCACTCCGAAGGGTGAATCGGACCAGCCACCAGAAGAAAAGCTGTTGCGGGCGATTTTTGGTGAAAAAGCGCGGGATGTACGAGACAACTCCCTACGTGTACCCAACGGTGAAAAGGGGCGTGTCGTTGATGTGCGCTTGTTTACTCGCGAACAAGGCGATGAACTACCTCCAGGGGCCAAT
This sequence comes from uncultured Stigonema sp., assembly GCA_964657905.1. Taxonomy (GTDB): domain Bacteria; phylum Cyanobacteriota; class Cyanobacteriia; order Cyanobacteriales; family Nostocaceae; genus Stigonema. The sequence continues at coordinate 7,042 of CAZZXJ010000117.1, read as the reverse complement.
ATGGTAGTCCGGGTGTACGTAGCGCAGAAGCGCAAAATCCAAGTCGGCGACAAAATGGCAGGACGCCACGGCAATAAGGGAATTATTTCCCGCATCTTGCCATTGGAAGATATGCCGTATTTGCCGGATGGAACACCTGTGGACATCGTACTCAACCCCTTGGGTGTGCCCAGTCGGATGAACGTCGGACAGGTGTATGAGTGTCTGTTAGGTTGGGCTGGTCACCACCTAGGAGTACGGTTTAAGCTGACACCCTTTGACGAAATGTACGGTGAAGAGTCATCCCGAACCATTGTGCACGGCAAGTTGCAAGAAGCACGGGATGAAACAGGTAAAGACTGGGTATATAACCCGGAGCAACCCGGCAAGGTCATGGTGTTTGATGGTCGTACTGGTGAAGCATTTGACAGACCTGTTACCGTAGGTGTGGCTTATATGCTGAAGCTGGTACATTTGGTGGACGACAAGATCCACGCCAGGTCTACAGGTCCATACTCACTCGTGACCCAGCAACCCTTGGGCGGTAAGGCACAACAGGGTGGTCAGCGGTTCGGTGAAATGGAGGTGTGGGCATTGGAAGCCTTTGGCGCAGCTTACACCTTGCAGGAGTTACTCACCGTGAAATCAGACGATATGCAGGGGCGCAATGAAGCGCTTAATGCGATCGTTAAAGGCAAAGCAATTCCCCGACCAGGAACACCAGAATCCTTCAAAGTGTTGATGCGAGAACTGCAATCACTGGGGTTAGATATTGCCGTACACAAAGTAGAGACACAGACGGACGGTAGTTCCTTAGATGTGGAAGTCGATTTGATGGCAGATCAAGGAAACCGTCGCACACCTCCGCGTCCAACTTACGAATCTCTTTCTCGCGATTCGCTGGAAGAAGAGGAGTAAATGGGGAATAGGGCATAGGGCATAGGGCATGGGAAATAAAAAATAGTTCCTATGACCCATGCCCC
>CAZZXJ010000117.1:4096-6070 GCA_964657905.1 uncultured Stigonema sp. | reverse complement strand
CCTAAAACTAAATAATTCTACAAACACGGATTTAAAGCTCGTGTTGCTTATGAAGTGATAACTTAGAACCAGTACTAAACAGATGAGACCTGCCCAAACTAATCAGTTTGACTACGTTAAAATCGGCTTGGCATCACCAGAACGCATTCGCCAGTGGGGCGAAAGAACTTTGCCTAACGGTCAGGTGGTAGGTGAAGTTACCAAGCCAGAGACGATAAATTACCGAACCTTGAAGCCGGAAATGGACGGCTTATTCTGCGAGCGGATCTTTGGTCCGGCTAAAGATTGGGAATGCCATTGTGGCAAGTATAAAAGAGTGCGCCACCGTGGCATTGTGTGCGAGCGCTGTGGAGTGGAGGTTACCGAATCACGGGTGCGTCGTCACCGCATGGGCTTCATCAAACTCGCCGCACCAGTAGCTCACGTTTGGTATCTTAAAGGCATTCCCAGCTATATTTCCATCTTGCTGGATATGCCCTTGCGGGATGTGGAGCAGATTGTCTATTTCAATTCTTATGTTGTTCTGAGTCCGGGCAATGCGGAAACCCTAACCTACAAACAACTCCTTAGTGAAGATCAGTGGCTGGAAATAGAAGACCAGATTTATAGCGAAGATTCTCAGCTGCAGGGAGTGGAGGTAGGCATTGGCGCCGAGGCGTTACTGCGGTTGCTTGCTGATATCAACTTAGAGCAAGAAGCCGAAACCCTGCGGGAAGAAATTCAAGTCGCCAAAGGTCAAAAGCGGGCGAAGCTGATTAAGAGATTACGTGTAATTGACAACTTCATTGCCACAGGCTCTAAACCAGAGTGGATGGTCATGACCGTGATTCCTGTGATTCCGCCAGACTTGCGCCCAATGGTGCAGTTGGATGGGGGACGGTTTGCCACGAGTGATTTGAATGATTTATATCGGCGGGTCATTAACCGTAATAATCGTTTGGCACGCCTGCAAGAAATTCTGGCTCCGGAAATTATCGTTCGCAACGAAAAGCGGATGCTGCAAGAAGCAGTGGACGCATTAATTGACAATGGTCGTCGGGGACGAACAGTGGTAGGAGCAAATAACCGACCACTGAAGTCTTTGTCAGACATTATTGAGGGTAAGCAAGGACGTTTCCGGCAAAACTTGCTGGGTAAACGAGTTGACTACTCTGGACGTTCCGTAATTGTGGTGGGACCAAAGCTAAAAATTCACCAGTGCGGTTTGCCAAGAGAAATGGCGATTGAACTATTTCAACCGTTTGTGATCAATCGTCTCATTCGCAGCGGTATGGTGAATAACATTAAAGCAGCGAAAAAGCTCATATCTCGGTCTGACCCGAGTGTTTGGGATGTGCTCGAAGAAGTCATTGAAGGACACCCGGTTATGCTTAACCGAGCACCAACCCTGCACCGTCTGGGTATTCAGGCTTTTGAGCCAATATTGGTGGAAGGGAGAGCTATTCAACTGCATCCCCTAGTGTGTCCAGCGTTTAACGCTGACTTTGACGGTGACCAAATGGCGGTACACGTACCACTATCATTGGAAAGTCAGGCAGAGGCGCGGTTGTTGATGCTGGCTTCTAACAACATTTTGTCACCTGCTACAGGTAAGCCGATCATTACACCCAGCCAAGATATGGTATTGGGGGCATATTACTTAACAGCAGAAAATCCTAATGCAACTTTGGGTGCAGGGTTGTACTTTGCTTCCCTAGAAGACGTAATAATGGCTTACGAGCAGAAGCAAGTCGAACTACATGCCTATATCTACGTTCGGTTTGACGGAGAAGTAGAAACAGACAAACCAGATACAGATCCGGTGCGTGTAGAAGAAAACATTGACGGTACCAGGACTTTGATGTACAAGTTCCGCCGCGTCCGAGAAGATGCCAAGGGGAATTTAATTTCACAGTATATACGCACAACTCCAGGTCGCGTTATTTACAATAAGGCAATTCATGAAGCAATTGCTAGTTAGGGCATAGGGCATAG
>CAZZXJ010000117.1:0-4086 GCA_964657905.1 uncultured Stigonema sp. | reverse complement strand
GCCCGATGCCCCATGCCCCATGCCCCATTACTAATGACTAGGGACTCTTGACTAATGACTGATGAAAAAGTGATTTTTCGGAATCGGATAGTTGGCAAAGGTCAACTGAGAAATTTAATTGCTTGGTCGTTTACGCATTATGGTACGGCTCGTACGGCAGTCATGGCGGACAAATTGAAAGATTTGGGATTTCGCTACGCGACTAAAGCAGGAGTCTCCATTAGTATTGATGATTTGATGGTGCCACCAAGTAAGCGATCGCTCTTGGAAGCTGCTGAAGCCGAAATTCGTGCTACAGAAGCCCGTTACCAACGGGGAGAAATCACCGAAGTGGAGCGCTTCCAAAAAGTTATTGACACTTGGAACAGTACAAGTGAAGCCTTAAAAGATGAAGTTGTCAGCCACTTCGAGAAGACAAATCCCCTCAACTCGGTGTTTATGATGCAAAACTCCGGGGCAAGGGGTAACATCTCCCAAGTCCGGCAATTAGTCGGAATGCGGGGACTAATGGCAGACCCTCAAGGGGAAATTATCGACTTGCCCATCAAAACCAACTTCCGTGAAGGACTCACCGTAACGGAATATATCATTTCCTCTTACGGAGCCAGAAAAGGCTTGGTAGATACAGCCTTACGGACTGCTGACTCCGGTTATCTTACCCGGCGTCTGGTGGACGTATCCCAAGATGTGATTATTCGGGAATTTGACTGCGGCACGACTAGGGGAATACCCCTACGGCCAATGACGGAAGGCAGTAAAGTCTTAATTCCCCTTGCCACACGCTTGCACGGACGGGTCATTGGAGTTGACGTGGTGCATCCGACTACAGGAGAAGTTATTGCACCACGCAATACGCCAGTTTCCGATGAATTGGCAATAAAAATTCAAAAAGCTGGGGTGACGGAGGTCGTCGTGCGATCGCCCCTAACTTGTGAAGCTGCACGTTCTGTGTGCCAACACTGCTATGGCTGGAGTTTAGCACACGCGAAAATGGTGGATCTAGGGGAAGCCGTAGGTATTATTGCGGCACAAAGCATTGGTGAGCCTGGAACCCAGTTGACCATGCGGACATTCCACACAGGCGGTGTGTTCACCGGCGAAGTGGCAAAACAAGTGCGAGCCGAAGCTGATGGTGTCGTGCGCTTTGCCCAAAAAACGCTGCGGACAAGAGCATTTCGCACTCGCCACGGGGAAGACGCCCTTTATGTGGAATCCAATGGTACCTTGGTTTTAGAGGTAGAGGGAGATAAGGAAGCAAATAAGAGCGTCACCTCCATAGAAATTGCCGTAACTCAAGGTTCAACATTATACATTGTTGATAAACAGCAGGTAAAACAGGGTGCTCTCATAGCAGAAGTTGCGCTTGGTGGACGTACAACTCGTGCAAATACTGAAAAAGCTGTTAAAGATGTAGCCTCTGACTTGGCAGGGGAAGTGAAGTTTTCTGAGGTAGTGGCTGAGCAAAAAACTGACCGTCAGGGCAACACCACCACCACAGCATCGCGGGGTGGTTTGATTTGGATTCTGTCGGGGGAAGTTTATAACTTACCACCAGGAGCAGAATTGGTGGTCAAAGATGGCGATAATATAGCCACCAATGGTGTATTGGCAGAAACCCAGTTAACGACTTTGCATGGTGGTGTAGTGCGCTTACCTGAAGCTACTCCAGGTAAAAGTACACGAGAAATTGAGATCATCACTGCTTCTGTGGTGTTAGACCAAGCAACAGTGACAGTCCAAAGTTCTCAAGGTCGCAACAACTACTTAGTCTCCACGGGAAATAACCAAGTCTTTAACCTGAGAGCAACCCCCGGCACCAAAGTCCAAAATGGTCAGGTGGTTGCTGAGTTAATCGATGACCGTTATCGCACAACCACTGGTGGCTTGCTGAAGTACGCTGGTGTGGAAGTCCAGAAAAAAGGTAAAGCGAAACAGGGTTATGAAGTTGTACAGGGTGGTACTTTACTGTGGATTCCTGAAGAAACCCACGAAGTTAACAAAGATATCTCCCTGCTTTTGGTGGAAGACGGTCAGTTTGTAGAAGCTGGCACTGAAGTCGTGAAGGATATCTTCTGCCAAAACAATGGTGTGGTAGAAGTCACCCAGAAAAACGACATCCTCCGGGAAGTTGTGGTCAAGCCTGGAGAACTGCTGATGGTGGACGATCCAGAAGCAGTGCTCGGCAAAGACGGTACATTTGTTCAGCCTGGAGAGGAATTGTTGGGGCAAGTTGCCACAGAGTTGCGCTATATCGAATACGTGGAGTCACCAGAAGGTCCAGCACTACTGAGTCGTCCGGTAATTGAGTTTGCCGTGCCGAGTCATCCTGATGTGCCATCAACTACCTCAGTCAGTCAACAAACAGGGCGTTCAATTGAGTTGCGGGCATTACAGCGACTGCCGTATAAAGATTCTGAGCGCGTCAAGTGTGTCGAGGGTGTGGAACTACTGCGAACCCAGCTGGTGCTGGAGATTGAGCAGGAAGGTGAACAAGACCACAACGCTTCTCCCCTAGCAGCAGATATTGAATTGGTGGCTGATATCAATGACCCAGAAATCCAGCGCTTGCAACTGGTGATTTTGGAGTCCTTGGTAATTCGTCGGGACATTACAGCTGACGCTACCCAAGGCAGTACCTATACAACCTTAGAGGTACAGGATGGAGACACCATCGCACCTGGATCTGTAGTCGCACGTACCCAAATCTTATGCAAAGACGGCGGTGTTGTGCGGGGTGTGCAAAGAGGAACCGAGACAGTTCGCCGCTGCTTGGTGTTACGCCACAGTGACATGATCACGATGAATACTCAAGCCAAGCCAAAGGTGAAGGTGGCTGACTTGCTGGTAGAGGGTGGAGAACTTGCCCCTGGAGTTTTTGCCGAGGAATCTGGGCAAGTGGTGGTTATCAAGAAAGTAGGGGAAGCAGGGGAAGCAATTTCCTCCTCTGCTTCCCCTGGATCCCTTGCCTCCCCCTCCTCTTGGGAAGTCACCCTCCGTATCGGTCGCCCCTACCGCGTCAGCCCTGGGGCTGTATTGCAGGTAGAAGACGGCGATTTGGTGCAGCGCGGCGATAACTTGGTGTTGCTTGTGTTTGAACGCGCTAAGACCGGAGATATTATTCAAGGTTTGCCCAGAATCGAGGAACTACTAGAAGCCCGTAAGCCTAAAGAGGCGTGCGTACTAGCACGTCGGACAGGAGAAGTCAAGGTGGTTTATGGCGATGGCGATGAAGCGATCGCAATCAAGATCCTCGAAGCTAACGGGGTAGTCACAGATTATACAATCGGACCCGGACAAAACTTGATAATTCCAGATGGAGCACAAATACAAGCAGGACAGGTATTGACCGATGGTCCTTCCAATCCCCACGAAATTTTGGAAATCTTCTTCAACTTGGGTTCTGAGGACGGAGTCTATGCCTGTGCTAGTCATGCCTTGCAAAAGGTGCAGACGTTCCTGGTGAATGAAGTGCAATCGGTGTATCAGTCCCAAGGCATTGATATCGCCGATAAACACATTGAAGTGATTGTCCGCCAGATGACCGCGAAAGTGCGGGTGGATGATGGTGGTGACACCACGATGCTCCCCGGAGAATTGGTGGAGTTGCGCCAAATTGAGCAAGTGAACGAAGCTATGGCAATTACTGGTGGTGCGCGAGCACAGTACACCCCAGTATTGTTGGGTATTACCAAAGCATCCTTGAACACCGACAGCTTTATTTCCGCCGCATCCTTCCAAGAGACAACACGGGTCTTGACTGAGGCAGCAATTGAAGGCAAATCGGACTGGCTACGTGGCTTAAAGGAAAACGTAATTATTGGACGATTGATTCCAGCTGGTACTGGTTTCAATGCTTATGAAGAACCAGGGGCGATTGAGGACTATGCTACTGATCTGAGCACTAGTGTCTTGGATGAAGTCGATGACCCACTGGATATGGTGCTAGATGACCGCACAGCCCGCACCTACAATTTGGATTCTCCAACCTTAGGGGAATCGGGATTTGGTACTAGACGTGCAGAAAGGTCGATTTTGGATGAAGATGATGAGTTAATTGCTGATGAAGTAGACGATCTTGTAGAAGTA
>CAZZXJ010000116.1:10500-12721 GCA_964657905.1 uncultured Stigonema sp. | reverse complement strand
TTTTGGCTGTTTGAGATGGTAGCGTTATTTCCGCCGTCATGTACTAGTACCGCTCTTGCGTTCGTCAAAAGTCAAAAGAATTGTATTCCGGGCTTTTGCGCCATTTTGAATGAGTGACTTTTGACAAACGCCCCCTGTACTAGTAATTAGTCATCGCTGAACTCGGCGGGCAATAACCCTTGACTGGACGGTAAGTAAATCCAGGTTACTGCAACAAGCTTTTGAGTTATCTAATTGTATTGAGCATATCCTCAGCTTACATTGTCACTCCGCGCTCCCTCAATTTGGATGACGGCATCCCTTACCTTCTGATTACCTATGCCGATACCTGAATCTTTTCACTACTCGCCAACCCAAAAGCGGCGTGAATGAGTTGCAAAGCCTTAACGCCTTGTTCTTGCGCCACCACACAGCTAATTTTAATTTCTGAGGTAGCAATCATTTGAATATTGATTTGGTCTTTAGCTAAAGCCTCAAACATTTTAGCAGCAACGCCTGGTTGTCCTACCATGCTTGCACCAACAATACTTACCTTGGCGATCGCCCCATCCAGAACAACTTCACCCCAGTCAAAGAAAGCTGCTGCTTGTTCCAGCATTTTATGGGCAGCTTCTGCATCCATCTGTGCTACAGTGAAAGCAATATCCCGTCTGGGAATACCATTAATCACCTGACATCGCTGGGATTGGATAATCATGTCAACACTAATGTTGTGCTCAGCCAACAGTCCAAATAATGAGGCCGCCGTTCCCGGACGATCTGGTACTTGGCGAATTGCCAGACGCGCTTGATTCATATCTAGGGCGACGCCACGGACGGGGGGGGATGAGGGGGAAGTGGTAAAAGAACAATAACTTATTCTCTTATCTCCCTCATCTCCCTCATCCCCCACATCCCCCACACTAAAGGCTTGACGGAGTGCGACAACGGCGCGATCGCAATCTAGTGCATCAATGACGCAACTAACTTTCACTTCACTGGTGGAAATCATCTGAATATTGACGCCTGCTTCGGCAAGGGTGGCGAACATCTTGGCAGCAACGCCCGGTCGCCCGATCATTCCCGCGCCAACAATGCTGACTTTGGCGATATTTTGCTTTACCATAACCTCAGCGAATCCTGCTGCGGCTTCTTTTTGAGAACGCAGAACGGGGGCGATCGCAGCTGCTACGGCTTCTGCCCGGTTTAAAATCCCGGCTCTCACGGTAAAGGCTATGTCGTTTGTATTACCTTCATGAATCGACTGAATAATCAAATCTATATCCACATCCTGACGGGCGATTTCACCAAATAATCGCGCTGCCACGCCAGGGGAGTCTGGTACTCGCAACAGTACCACCTTTGCCTGAGCAGTGTCGAATTCAACATCATCGACTGAACGGGCAATTTCTAAATTAATTAGCGATCGCGGTTGTGCTCGTTTTGAAATTACCCAAGTACCGGGTTCATCCGTCCAGCTTGAGCGTACTACCAAGGGAACACCGTAGTTTCGGGCAATTTCCACGGCGCGGGGATGGAGTACTTTTGCCCCCAGGCTGGCAAGTTCCAGCATTTCATCGCTGGTAATTTCATCCATCAGCTGGGCGTCTGGAACCAGGCGGGGATCTGTAGTGAGAATCCCTGGCACATCCGTATAAATTTCACAATAATTTGCTTGTAAAGCCGCTGCTAGAGCCACCGCTGAAGTATCACTCCCGCCACGTCCTAAGGTCGTGATTTCCAATTCCTCAATGCTGCTGATGCCTTGAAAACCAGCTACTACCACGACTTTGTCCTGATTTAGATGCCGATGAATCCGCTCAGTTGCAATATGCAAAATCCGTGCGCGGGTGTGTTCGGCTTCAGTAACAATTCCTACTTGGGCGGCTGTGAGGGAAATTGCTGGTTGTTCCAACTCTTGCAATGCCATACTGAGTAAAGCAATAGAAACTTGCTCACCAGTCGAAAGCAGCATATCCAGTTCTCGGCGGTTAGGATTTTTAGAAATGAGGTGCGCTAGTTTGACGAGTCCATCAGTGGTTTTACCCATTGCGGAAAGGACCACTACAAGCGAGTTCCCTGATTTAACAGTTTTGTAGACGCGCTGTGCAACAGCTTGAATACGCTCTACTGAACCAACAGAGGTACCACCGTATTTTTGAACTATGAGCGCCATAAATGTTTATTTAATCAAATCATGCCTGAGAAATCAACGCCCGCGCCGGATAAGGAACCCTAGGTT
>CAZZXJ010000116.1:0-10490 GCA_964657905.1 uncultured Stigonema sp. | reverse complement strand
TCATTTCGTTTCGTTTCAATCCCTGATAGGGATTAATACAGAACCATGAGCGTTTTATCAGGTTATTTCAGTCCCTGATAGGTATTTAAAATATTATACACTGTTCTATGAGGCTTGTTGTATCTTTTTATTTGGGAAAACTGCTATTTTTTGATGATATTTCTCGTACCATATCTAATTTCGTATATTCCCAGTAAGCTTGCTGCTACTAGCAAAGACAACAAGTCATAAATTGCCCGATAGGCAAGTGTTGAACCCAAAACTGCGGCAGCTGGAATTTTTGCGGAAAGAAAATGCAAAACTACAATTTCAAAAACTCCTAAGCCAGCAGGGACATTGCTCACAACACCTGCAAACATCGCCAGTGAGTAAATTCCCAAACAGTCTAGATAAGATATGGGTGTATTAACGGGAAGCAGGATATAAAGAACCGCCGCAGCTATCATCCAGTCAAGGCTAGAAACTGCTATTTGAGCGAGACATATCTTGAAAGAAGGAAATCGAAACTCGTGAGAGCGAATCCTTAAAGGTTCTTTAATAAAAAGACTTCCCAATAAATAGGCAGCAATCAATAGTAAAAAAACCACACCGAGGGGACGCGCGGTGGCAAAAGGCAAATGTAGTTGGGTGGGAATTTTTAGAGGGTTGCCAATAAATACCACTCCAGCAACAGTAAATACACCTAACCAAAAAGTTAAATTCGCAAAAGCAATGACTTGAGCAATTGAGAGAGCTGATACTCCCCAACTTGAATAGAAACGATAGCGGATAGCACTGCCAGTCAGCAGGGCAAAGCCTATGGTGTTGCCCAATACAGAACTAATAAAGCCAGTCAAAGCAACTTTATTCCAGGCAATCGGGCGACCAATGTAACTAAAGCCCAAGATATCGTACCAGATCATCACTAGATAGCCCAAGGCAGTCAACCAAATAGACCCACTTAAGCGACTTTTGGGAATGGCTGCTAGAGAGTTGAACACGTCACGAAAGTTATACCCACGCAGTTCGTGCGCGATCGCCCATACGGAAAGTGCCAGAAGCACCAACCCAAACAAAGAGCTAAAGTCAAGCCGGAGCTTTTTGAGCATACAGTAGATCAGGGGGTGAGGGGGGAGAATAATAACTCTTGACTCTTGAGTCTTGACTAGGGAATGCTTATTTGTGTAGCGATACACAGAGAGTGTTTGTAGTGTGTTCCCCATTGACTCATTGCCTATTGTTTATCTAGACTTTACTTTATAAACAACGTCTAAACATCCGCTCTTTTATCCTCACAACTCTTTGTTTTTAACATCTATAATAGAGAAACCTTTTGTTGTTAAGGGATATACAAATAAGGGATCTTAGGGGGCAGTTAAACAACGGTTATCAGAAAAGTCACTACTATGACCCTAACAGTAATCGCTACATAGTATCATATTAAATTATGAGTCTTTGCTACCAAGATGGCTCCTCAACAAGGAAAAATTTGTATAGTAAGCGTCATCAATCCTACCGACCGTCACCCTTACCATCTTCCGACACATAATTCACTGGTCTGGGTTTTTTCCTTTCTTGTGAAGGCATGACTTTGCTTTTGCGCGGTCGGCAACTTTCACAATATAATGGTCGAAGTGTAGCATATGATTCGCGTACCGTTGGTTCATTGCATTCCTTGCAGATAAATTTGTAAGTGCGAGTGTGAATCAAGCGTTTGTGCGCTCTCACCGTATATTCTTTAACTTGAACCTGTTTCGACGTCATTGGACAATCAATCTCTGTTAGGTTGATATTTGATGATATTACTTTTAGCAAAGTCACGCTTATGGATATAGACCGATTTATCTCCTGTCTGTTTGAAGCTCGAGACTATTATCAGAAAACCCTTGACCAAGCTTTATCCCAGCTTGAGCACATCAATGCGCTCCTTGAGGGCTTAGGGTCGAAGCATCCCCTCAATACTACTTCAAACTTAAGACTGAACATTGATGCACACCCATTCAGCGACAGTGGAGAAGAACTGTCACAGCCCCCTACAAATGGTGCTGTCAGCAAAATTTCCGCTACGACAGATGAGGAGGAATTGAACATCAGCTTAAAAGAAGCTGGAATTGAACTCAATCAGGTCAAGGATACCTTTACACCCGCCTCACAAGAAGAAACGACGACTACTTTATCACAAACCTCCTCTATTGAGGATGTAAAATCAATTATTTCCCTGACTCCATCCAAAGTATTAGATGCAACAGAAAAAGAGAGCATAAACGGTTATACCTCAGAAAACAGTCTTGTTGAGTCCAATACTAAACAAGAAGCAAACCAGAAAACTCAACAACAATCGAAAGCCTTAGAATCAAACAAACTCAAGGGTTCCATTAACACTAGAAATAAGCGACTTCCGCCCCGCACTCGTCCAATTAACATCCCCTTTGTCTCCAATTTATCAGGGATGAAACTAGGAGATGCCATTCTTACCGTCCTCCAAGAAAATCCTGAAACTGTTTCTCACACCGATTACATCGTCCGTGCAGTTTATGGTGAATTAGAAGGTAATCTTCTCAGAACGGCTAAAGATCGGGTGACTAAAGAATTGTCTAGGGGATTTAAAATGGGGCGCTGGTATCGTCTACTTGATACACCTGGATATTATACAGTAAGCAAACAATAGACGATTGGCATTTTTGTGAGACAAAATACTTTAGCTCTCAGAGTGAAGATCGTTAACCCCCTCACAGTTACCAGTGAAGAGTTAACAGATATATAAGGATTTAACGCCTGATCGTGTGAAGTAGGTGGACATAATTAAGCGAAAAATAGTTCAAGGTTTGTTTGAACCGCTGACCGCAGCGAGATCGCGCTACTACGAACTTTAATTTATTTATGCCTACCAACTGAATACGAACACTATTGGAAACAAGAGGATAGGCGCGTTCGTCAGCGTATGGGTTAAGACGATTAACAATAGCATGCGCTGATTTTATCTGTCAATAACGGGCTGCTAGGGTGTAGGGGCCTTTTTCATCCTGAATAGGGATTAATACAGGAGAATTAGGGGTTGAACGATCAACTTTGTCCCACCCTATTTGTATTTTACGGATAATCTTTATGAACCACTTACAACATAAAATTCTGCTACTGGTTTCAGTGCTAACCCTATTTGGCTGTAATTACTCACAAGCACAGTCGCACCAAGAGACGTCATTCCTCCTACCGCCACAGCCAAGTGCTAACGACTTGGCTATCCCCTTAAGCTACAAACTAGAAACTTACAATAGCCAAGTCATGGGGGAAATCCGTACTTACGGCGTTTCTTTACCTCCTGGCTATGTGGAAAATCCAACTCAGCGCTATCCTGTGATTTTTCTCCTTCACGGTGGACATGGCAATCCTCAAGACTGGTTTGCAAAAAAGGGACAAGCACTTAATACCCTGCAAAAACTGTATGCAGCAGGCAAACTCGTACCCAGTATCGTTATTACACCAGATGGCAACGATAACCGTGGTTCTAACGCCCACTGGGATCCCCAATATATTGATGGTCCTCATGGTCAAGTTTCTACAGCCGTTGGGGATGAACTAGTCAAAGTCGTTAAAGACCGCTATCGTACACTACCCAGCCCTGATTTTTGGGCGATGGGTGGCCTATCTTCCGGAGGCTGGGGTGCAATGAATGTAGGATTACATAACTTGAATAACTTTTCAATTTTATTTAGTCATAGTGGTTACTTTAAGGATAAGAGTGGTCCGCAAAATAGCCCCATCACCTATATTAAGACTATCCCTCCTCAAGATAAAAAACGGTTGCGGATCTACCTAGATTCAGGTAAATTGGATAGCGAAGAAGTTGAGGAAGCCCGCAAGTTTTCTCAAGTGCTCAGGCAATTGCAAATTTATAATATGTTTCGGGAGTTTTCTGGAAGTCACACTTGGAATTACTGGCGCGAACATCTATCAGATTCGTTAACATTTGTGGGGGAGCAATTTCAAATAGCGCAGCTAGCACATACAAATCAAAATGTCGGATTAAATCACCTTAAAGATACTCATAATCCTTAACATTCTAACATTGTCTGAGTTAACAGTATTCAGGATTCAGTAAATTGATAACTGATTACTGTTAACTAACTAACTAGGTCAGCATAAATAAATGATCTTGACAACACATGACAAAAACTCGTCTTCCCCATGCCCCACTAAGCTTGGAGGCGCGATCGCGCCTCCAAGCCTCCCGTAAGTTCCCCTAAATTAATGATGTAAGTAGCCTGTTAAACAAGATATCGTGCTTGTAGAAACTTTAAAGGGTTAAACCTGCCCCTACTAATGACTAATGTCTAATGACTTAAGAACCCGGATTGGACTTTGGAGTGCAGCAATTCTGACAGCTTTAGTCGGAGTAGTGAACTTGCTGTCATCAGTAACACCAAACTTGCACGAGCGAAGTCACTGGTTAAAGCAATTGTTGCCCTTTGACATTCGTGCAAGCGGTCATATCTTTGCAGCGCTGACTGGGTTTGTTTTGCTGACACTGGCCACTAACTTATTGCGCCGGAAACGAGTCGCCTGGTTGCTTACCGTTAGCTTGCTGATTATTTCTATTCTCAGCCACTTACTGAAGGGACTGGATTATGAAGAAAGTCTTCTCAGTGGGGTACTACTGGTGCAATTACTCCTGATGCGCCATGTCTTTACAGCGAGATCTGATCGTCCTTCGATTGCTGCCGGAGTTCGAGCATTGATTAGTGCTTTGCTGTTTACCTTAGCATACGGAACTGTCGGGTTTTACTTGTTAGACGGCAAATTTTCAGAGGATTTTAATTGGGGTGACGCCATAGCTCAAACATTTGCAATGTTCTTCACAGAAGATAATGAGGGACTGCAACCAAAGACCCAGTTTGGAAAATTTTTCGCCACTTCTATCTATATCATTGCAGCAAGTACCTTAACTTATGCGCTGCTCATGCTGTTGAAGCCAGTGTTTATAAGAAGTCCGGCTTCTACCTACGAGCGACAACAGGCAAGGGAAATTGTAGAACATTATGGACGCTCTTCTTTAGCAGCATTTACATTATTAAGTGATAAAAGCTACTTTTTTAGCCCTTCGGGACGCAGCGTCATTGCTTATGTCCCCAAAGGAAGAGGTGCGATCGCCTTAGGTGACCCTATTGGACCAATTGAAGACCGTAACGAGGTGATTGTTAGCTTTCAGCAGTTCTGCCAACGCAATGACTGGTATCCTGCTTTTTACCAAACTTTGCCTGATGATATAAACCTCTATTGTCAGCTGGGATTTAAGGTGATCAAGATTGGGGTAGAAGGGATCGTAGACCTGAAAACTTTTACCTTACAAGGAAAAGCAGGTAAGAATCTCAGAACACCTCTGAATCGCATGACTAAGATGGGGTACGAGGTCAAGTTTTACCAACCGCCAATCACCGATGACTTGTTACGCCGCTTGAAGCCTGTCAGCGACGAATGGCTGCAAATGGTGCAAGGTTCAGAAAAACACTTTTCCTTAGGTTGGTTTGACGAAGCTTATCTCCGGGAGAGTGAAATGGCTGTGGTACACTCCCCTCAAGGTGAAATCGTCGCCTTTGCCAACCTTTTGCCAGAGTACCAGCTCAACGAAATTACTAACGACATGATGCGCTACCGCCGCGCCATTGAGAATGGCATGATGGACTTTTTATTTATTTCCCTGTTTCAGCATTGCAAGGAAAGAGGCTACGATAGCTTTAATATCGGTCTTTCTGTGCTTGCTGGAGTAGGTGACACTGAGGAGTCACGCCGCTTGGAAAAGGTATTGCGCTATCTTCACCAGCATTTGAGCCGATTCTACAACTTTCAAGGCTTGCATGCATACAAAGAGAAGTTTCACCCACGTTGGGAACCGCGCTATTTGGTTTACCCCAGTTTAACAGCTTTACCCGATGTGGTTGTAGCATTGGTTCGGGCCGATTCAGGCGATCGCCTTCTCGATTATTTCCGACCTGGAGGCTGATTGAGGAGTCAGGAGTACAAGACATTCCGGCGGAAAGTCTGTACGGGAGTTAGGAGTTATTATTCTTCCTCATCTCCCCCTACTCCCCATCACAGTCCTTGCACTTCGGGATCTGCTGATTGCTATATTTACTAATAAACCAACAGGTATATCGAATTTTAAACCGCGTTTGTTAGCTTTCCCCTTGCTGACCAAACAAGTATTCAAGAATGCGTTGGTTTTCGGTTTGAATCCCCCTGATCACCGTGCGGTCAGCTTCCGCATTCTCAATAAACCTCACCATTAGCGCTGCCAATTGGTCTACTCTAGTTCCCACTTGGTCTACTCTGTGTTCAGAATTTAGTTGGGCACTTACCAGTTGGTCTACTCTAGTTCCCAGTTGGTCTACTCTGTATTCAGAGTTTAGTTGGGCACTTACCAGTTGATCTACTCTCTCCTCAGAGTTTAACTGGCTAACAGCCAGTCGATCAATGTTTCTTGTTTGATGGTCAAGTCGTTCCGTCAGTCTGTCAATGGACGCACTGGTTCTTTCCGCCATTCTAGCTGTTGCAATCAGTAATTCTTTGATGGTTTCCATCTCATCCTCTATCAGGTCTAGTCGTTCTGCGCTCATACTAACCAGATTTTTTTATTCTATGCATGACCCGTCTGGAAATGAATTTCAGAGGCTTGTCGCTAAAGTTCCGTTTTAACGGACTAAAAAGCATACCTATTAAGTAGTCATGCAAAATTAAATATACAATGTCATTGCGAATAGAGCGAAGCGGAATGAAGCAATCGCAAGGGTTTGGGATTGCTTCACTTCGTACCCTACGGGAAGGCGTTCCGCCTACGCAATGACATAAATATTTTTGCATACCTATTATAGTCGGTTTTAACACAATGCGGTTCAGTTAGGGCTGATCGGTGGGAATTTAGGCGCTTGTAGAGACGCGAAATTTCGCGTCTCTACAAGGATTTCAGGTAATGCATAGTTAATTTCTGGAGACGTCTACTGAACCGTATTGGGTTTTAACAGACTGTAGCTATTATCCAGGCGGTTCTCACTTGAGTGCAATATAGCGACTTGACAATCAATTAGTACTAATGTACTATTAAATATATGGACATTGAGTGTGTAACGCCAATTTACAAGGCGATGCCCAACATTTGTAGTAGGCAAATGTTCATAATGTACGCTCCGTAAAAACAACTATCACCACACAATATCTGCGTTTTGACGCCACTTTTAGCATTGAGTTGGCATAAGTTTTGTCTACGGGTATTTTGCGTGTTTATCCTTAAATTATAAGGTTTTAAATAAAATTTTATAAGCGAGGATAACGCTCTAAAAACCGTGGATTAAGATGAGTCGTAACCTTTATCAGGGTAAGTGTAAACATGGCAAACAAATTAGGAAAAAATAATTTTGTTAAGCTACAAAACACCAACATAAAATCTACTAATAACATGAGAACAAAATTTACACTTTACAATTTTGCTGGCAAGGAAAAAGCTTACTATTTAGTAGACAGAGTAAACCTAGAAAGAAGCAGGAGTGATATTCCAGAAAAATCAGTAGCGCATAGTATCATTATCATTGACCGTTCTGGCTCGATGTCTTACGATATTCAGGCTTTAAAAGAGACTCTAATTAAGCTTTTAACTCTTGACGAATACATCAATTTCCAGCTAGTTATCACCTTAATATCCTATTCTTCTAAGGGAGACGTAACCTGTCACTTCCAGCAAATTCCTATTCAATTCGTGATGAAACAAAATTCCCCCTACTTAGAAGAAATTAAAAAAATTCGCGCTACCTATTTAACCTGCATCTCTCAAGCAATGCAGATGGCAAAATCTCTGATTAAAGAGGGGGAGCTTACTGCCATAACTTTGCACAGTGATGGCTATGCCAATGATAGCAGCCCCAGTGCAGAAGCCAAAGCCCTAGAGGCGATATGCGAACAACTTAAAGGCATGAATGTTTTTGTCAACACCATTGCTTATTCCAACGCTTGTGACTTTAAACTGCTTTCCAAAATTGCTAACACAGTTTCAGGTACGTGTATTAAAGCTGGTAATGTGAAAGAAGTTTATGATGCCATTTACAGCACTGCAAAACTGTTAGGTGGTTCAGTAGCAGCAGCCATAGAAGAACCCCTCGCCTCTGATTACATTTATCAGGTTTTATTCTGTAAAAATGCCCAGAAAATTAATGGTACACCAGGAACGTTGAAAATCTGTGGACTGAAGCCAGAGGATGAGGTAATTATCTATAAATATAAGCAAATTACCAAAGAAGCTTACGAGCAATTAGATGTGCCTGTAGGGCAGAATCATCAGTCAGTGTATGCGTTTGCTTCATCGAATTTAGCTGAGGGTAACTTGAATACTGCCAAGTATGCGATCGCCAGCACTTTTAACGCTACTTTAACGGAAAGACACGCCAAAGCACTTACAAACGAACAAGTAGCCGACTTCGCACAAGACATTCACATTGCACTCTTTTATCCTAACGTCTTGCAACATGAAATTCTGGATAGGGTTAAGGTAAACGAGAAAATTTCCCTACTGGAACTCCTGAAAATCTTTGAGGAACATCGCCATAACATCATCATTAACCTCAAGCACTTGCAGGAAAATTATCAACGAAAAGGAATCAAAAGAGTTAAAGGTGCCAGAGATGAAAATGGCAGTCTTGTCAAACCTTGGCTGACGACGGAATATATAGATAAAAGTGAGTATGTTGGCATGGGTTCATTTGAAATTAATCGTAACACCGCCACCATAAATATGCTCATCACTCGCAAAGTCAGACTTGTCAAGGCTGAAGATAAAACCCCAATTATTGATGTTGCAGGTTTGCTAGTGAATGACCTAGTTACCTTTAATAATTACACCCTCGTTAATGACGGCGAAGTCAATGTGAAATCACTGCAAGTGAAAATAAGCAGTAAAAAAGCCTTTGATTTGCTTAAGGAAAAAGGCGTACTCGAAAAAGATGGTTCTCCTGCACAAGAATTCGACTTCCGCACAGATTACACCATCAAACTAGAAAATTTACCTCTTGTGTCTTTTGATGGACAGTATAGTAGCATTGATAATTTGTTTGATCAGCTAGCGGAAATCAAAGTTCTCTCTAGTATCATTTCCGCTCACTTGAAAGAAGAGTCAGATGTGTTTTTGCCAGAACAATTAGAAGACTTGAAAAAGCATTATCTCTCAAAGAGGCTTTATATCAACTTCCCGACAACAAACGAATACGCCGACATCAAAGAAGCTTTAGCTAACGGCACTCTTGATTCTCGAATTAGCTATAAAATCGACATTGGCAACCAAGACATTCTCAACCTGAGCAAACTGCATTCGGCAAACAAATTTCTCGATAGGATGTATCAGGCATACGATACAGAAACTGGAGAGATTTTCACTCCGCCTACCTTTGATCTGGCTTTAGTTCCTCAAATCGTCTTTAGGCACAAGCAACTGTCATCCCGCACAAAAATAACGAAAGTGGATGACTTAATGAAACCAATTTTTGATGACTTTCTAGGACTGGAGAAGAACGGCATAGTTGAGGCTATTCTCACAAAAGTTGGTGCTGATGTAAGCATGCGGGTGTTGCAAGACAAGTGGAATGGTAAAGCTGTCAGCAAAGAAGAAATGGTTGCAGCTTTGACGGCGGCAAATACCAAGTTAGAGGAGTATGTAGAAAGAATTTACCGAGATAAGATTTGTCCTTTAGTGTTTTACATCGGTTCTACAGGACTTTTGCCAGATGAGATGAAAGCAAAAGCTGTGACTTCTGAAGAACTTGCTGCGAAATACCCAAATTTGCAGTTTTCCAACGATGAACAAGAAGGGACGTTTTTTGAAGTAGGTGAGTGTATTATCAGTGTGTATGCTAAGACTGAGTATTACACCACGAAGGTTGTCGTTGGGGTGGAAGAGTAGGGAGTAGAACCTTTAAGTAGTCGGCATCCTTAAGGGTGCGGCTACACACACAAAGGCTACTATTTTAGTACGCAAAACCTATATTTCTGATCATCACAAGCGACTACTACTGACACTCCTACGGATGTAGCAACCAACCGAAGTATCATATCACGTCCAGTTAAATAACCGAAAGTAAGTTTGTAGCAAGGACTGAAGTCCTCACTACAAACAAAATCTTCAAACGTCCAAAATTTGTAGTGTAATATCTATGCTCAGATACTGATTATAGTCAGTCCGCAGATAATGATCAGGGTCTACTTCAGGAATGCCAAAGATAAAACTCAGTAAATTGCAAAGTTTTTCTCAAGGGCGATCGCTAACTAGAATCTAAGTACACTCTAGTTGCAAAAAGTACAATCAAGGAAAAGGGTTACATCGAGAGTTACCAAGACTTGCACTATAGCAATCCTATTTCAGTTGTGAAAATTCTAGAAATACACGTAGGGTGGGCACTGCCCACCGTATCCGGGTTTTGGTGGGCAGTGCCCACCCTACGCGTATTTCTAGAATTTTCACCTATGTAATAGGATTGCTA
>CAZZXJ010000115.1:0-12847 GCA_964657905.1 uncultured Stigonema sp. | reverse complement strand
AGTCAAACAGAATTAATTACACAATGTCCGCCGCGAACTCGTCCGCAGCGCTTGGGATCTTTCGCTGCGGGCTGTAATTAATTTTGTGTAGTTACTTACTTGAAAGAATCGGCAATCGCTCATCCTCAAATTTAGACACCAGCCTTGATCGTCAAAATGGCGTTTTTGCCTGTATGTGAAGGATTTCTCCCAATTGGGGATGTTCAAAGCAAAGTTCTCTTGCATGTAAATGTAACCGATGGGCAACTGCACGACATCCGTAGAGGCGATCGCCCAAGATCGGTAGACCAAGTCCTCTCGAATCAGCAGCATGAACTCTCAGCTGATGGGTGCGCCCTGTGAGCGGCATAAACTCTACGCGAGTGTAGTTTGCCTCTCTCGCCATCACCAGGAAGCGAGTTAAGCTAGGTTTTCCGTACTGCCAATCGACTTGCTGATAGGGGCGATTCTGAGGATCTCCCCACAGTGGTAATTCAATCACACCTTGGTCAGTTGTTACCAAACCGGAAACCACGGCTTCATAAATCTTACGAACCTGCCGTTGTTGAAACTGCCTACTAAGTTGGCGATAGGTTTGTGGATCGCTAGCCAGCAAAAAAATGCCAGACGTATCCTGATCCAACCGATGCACGGCATTGAGCAACATGCCATCTGGTAATAGATGACGTAAACGACTCTCGACGCTGTCTTGGCGATCGCGATAACGACCAGGAACCGATAGGATCCCTGCGGGTTTGTTCACGACAATCAACCATTGGTCTTCATAAAGAATGTCTAAAGAAACCCCTCCCCTACTAGGAAATGGGGTAGGGGGGTTAGCTCTCAATCCTGACAGCAGAAACCCCATCAAAGGCTGACAGCGCTCTACACAAGCTCCGTAGAATTCTCCCTGGATTTTATCCTGATTAGAGGATGCGCCCCACCAAAACTCTGCCATTGCCAATGGTTGTAAACGGTGGGTTGCTGCATAGTGGAGCAGTTTTGGGGCACAACAGTCTCCTGTTCCAGTGGGCATACGAAACGGCATTAACTGCTGCAATGATAGCGACTGCCCTGAAAAATTTGTCAGGGAGTAAGCAGCGTGCATCTGATCTTGAAGTTGGCGGGACAGTTCTTTACGCCGTTGTTTCAGTTCGCGAACTCGCGAATCCGCTACTTCAATCAACTGCTTAAGCGGCTGCAACGCTCCTTCTTGTTGGCGTTTCAGTTGCCGTCGTTCAATTCCATCCCGACGACTTTGATCATCGAGTTGTTCAAGGGCAGTAGTGAGTGCAACTCCACTAAGAGTTTCACAGAATATTTGACGCTTTTCGTGTCTTTGGTGTTTGCAATCTCGATGGCGATCGCTCAAAACTTGCAGGCGCAGATCAAATTCGCACTTATGCGTTTCATACTGCTGCCGTTCTGGAAGTTGCTTGAGGGTAATGATCTCCTGCTTGATAGCGTCCAATTCAGCCACTGTGCGGGCTTCCTCTAGGGTAACTAGGTCTCGTCCTGGAATGGGTGGCACCCATCCCTCAACCACGCTGCGACCATTAAGTAGCCCGGAGAAAGCTTTGAGTATCCGTTGTTCGCCAGTAGGCAGTTCAACCAGCAATACTCCATACATCTTGCCCTCACACGAATCATGGTCACTGCTGTCAAGGTATGGCATTAAACTGCTAGCGATCGCTTCTACCACAGGGGTGCGGGGCAGTCTCAGTAGTTCGCCACTTTGAGGACAAAGCCCTTCATACCAATAGCTTGGAGATAAGTCGCTGACAGCGGAATTGGAGTCAATGAAATCTGAAAGCGCGTGCAGAACCACCATAAAAGGTATGATTTCAAATCTGGCTTTATATCTGAAATTATTACGTAAAGTATCGCACGAGGTTTTTGAACCTGCGCAGGTTTTGTCTGTGTAGCCGCGACTTCCAGTTGCCAAGGCGAGTGACAAATTAGACTTTACAAACATCCTCTGATGAATTGCATTGGCAGGGCAATCGCCAATACGGTTCGGATAAGATATTTTACCTACCGATAATCCTTGTAGAGACGCGTTAGCGAAGCGGCACGAAGTGCAATTTCGCGTCTCTACATAACAGAAAGCACTACAAACAAACCTTAACCGAACCGTATTGGGGCAATCGCTACTTTTACAGAATATTTGCGGAATCGATAACAGAAGTCTTGTTGTAAATATTACAAAAAATACAACGCCGCATTTTATCTCACTTACATAATGCAGGACATAATTACATGAATCTCAAATCGTTATTAATCGGCACAGCATTAATTACCATACCGTTTTTTTCTACAACTGCCCGTGCTGATGAAAATGTGCCTGAAGGTGTAATTTATAAAGGAGGTGATTACACAGTTTATGTGGTTAGAGATTCTTATAGAGGCTGTGATGCCCAAAAACGTTGTTTAAATATTCCACATGCATTTAGTCAATCCCAAACAGCAACTGTTTGGAAAAATAGCGGTTACACTTATACCATGTCCAAATTACACTCAAGCTCACAAAACTCACAAGATCGACGTTTAAAAGTGGTAAGCCCAAAAGGTAAGGTAATTCTTAACGTTGTGATGAAACTTTACGATATATTCAACTAAGGATTATTTTACAGCAATTTTCAGGTAATCAGACCACAGTCGTAGGAGCGAACGGCCGTTCGCCCCTACAAAGGGTGTGGTTCATTTAGGTGAAAATTGCTGTAAGTAATAATTTGAGTTTTGTCTTTACTTAGAGTCAGTTAAAAATGATAAATGCGTTGAAAACTTACTAATGGTAACTTCAAGGCGAATCTATTCTGACGCCGAGTGCGGGAGCAGAAAACAGGGTTTGAAATCCAGCCTGCCTCTGTGTGACGGATTCTGAGGCATAGTTCCACAGGCTTTCGTAGTAGAAGAAGGCTACGCCTAAACCACGTTGTTGGGTAGCCTGCACTTGGGACTGAATTTGTTTCATTGGAACTGGGTTATTTCGCAACCCTGCCATGATCCCGATTCCAGTTGGAATCATTTGTTGCGCTTGTTGAATTTCTGGGCGGGAAATATTCTCGATAAAACTTTGCTGATTAGAACGATAAACTTGCACAATTAGCTCGTCCACAATGTTCAGCCGAACCCAAGTGAGCCAGTCTTGCAGGTGAAAATTGTAAGCAAAGTCGTAGTAATTGGGGGAAACTGAGAAAATCGCACCATGTTTTCTCGCTTTCACAGCTTGATTGAGTTGTACCATGAACGCTGTGATTTTATCTGCTCGCCAGCGCATCCATGCCGGATCTTGGGAATTGGTCGGGGGATTGTTCTTGGTTTCCTGATTATACAACGTAGCTGTGTATTTATCGTAGCCAAATTCATAGGGCAAACTCATGTGATCGTCAAACTGGATGCCATCGACATTATATTGAGTGACAATTTCCAGCACGAGGTCGGTGATAAACTGTTGCACTTTTGGATGGAAGGGATTGAGCCATGCAAACTCACCATCTGCACTCATGGAAGTTTGGCTACCATCCCGCTTTTGGGTGAGCCAATCCGGATGATTCAATGCCAGTTCCGACGTCGGAGGAGCCATGAAGCCAAACTCAAACCAGGGAATCACGAGCAATCCTTGGCTATGGGCTTGGGCTATGAGATCTGCGAGAATATCACGTCCATCTGAGCCTCGTAAGACAAAGGGTTGGATACCTGTACGTTCTGCCACGGCGCTCTTGTACATCACATACCCAGAATTCCACACCACCGGATAGATCGTGTTGAAGTTTAGCCGTCGCAGTTGGCTCACCGCATCCTGCACTTTGGCGCGATTCTTGAGAGTGTCAAAATCATTGTTGGTCATCCAAACCCCGCGAATCTCTTGACGGGGTAGCTGCGCCATGGCAGGGGTGAGGCTGTCCACTAGCAGTACTATAACGAATGATATCAGAACGAGGAGTGGGAAAAGACACTTAAGCCATTGCCGCCAACGTTGAGAAATGAAACGTGATTTCATCAGGTTGAATGATGCATTAGCTACCCACGAGCGCCATCGCCTACTTTTGTGATGGAATCTACAGGTCATATAGTGTAAAAGCATTTATACTTACTAGATGATTTGTTAATTAGTAGATGTCCATTCAAGGCGGCACACCAAATTGTTGTATGCCTAAAAACTGAAGCAGACAATTTGCAGTAGGATAGTTGACGCAGCGATATCGTTCGTAGTGCCCAATAAAGTGCGATGACTCAATTTATCAGTGAGTGTAGTGATCGCACAATGCAATATCTAACAATTTGTTACACCGGAAGCTAGTACATGTTTGTGTTAAGTTGCAAGGGTACAAGAGTGTTAGAAGTCAATGGAACCCATCCTCCCGTTACGATAGTCTTCAACAGCTCGAACAATTTCTGCTTCGGTATTCCATCACG
Source organism: uncultured Stigonema sp. (assembly GCA_964657905.1). Lineage (GTDB taxonomy): Bacteria > Cyanobacteriota > Cyanobacteriia > Cyanobacteriales > Nostocaceae > Stigonema. The sequence goes on along the minus strand of CAZZXJ010000115.1, from coordinate 8,449 downwards.
AATGGACCGTAGCGGACAACTGGCTCCTTTAGTGGTACACCAGCAAGGTTCTCAACCAGCACTTGCAGGGCGTGAAAGTCTGCGGATATCAGGTTATGGCGATCGCCTACCAGAATGAAAAGGGAGCGCTTCAGATATTAATCATTATGGGCGTGTTCAAACTCATAAACATAGAAGAGCCGACTAAACTTCTTCAGCTGGTATCCTACCACTGCAAATAGGATTGCACCCCCAAGCGCCCACCAAAATCCGGCTGGGGGGATAACGGTCAAAAGGGATGTAGATGAAGGCCCTGCGGTCGCTACCGCCACCTTCATCGCCACAGCCCGTGCATCAACAATTACACCTAGACACAAACATACAACAGCCGCCACATAAGCTAACACAGTCAGGCGATTAATGTTTTTCAGGGCATCTTGGCAAACCCTACAGTGTTGAGTATGCGTTGTCCACACATCAAAGAGCTTCTGCTTATCTCGCTCGGCTTTTGGAAGATCAGGACTACATCCTAAATCCCAAGGAATACCACCCCCGGCTCTCTTCGAGAGCCACTGACGAAACGTAATCACCATCTTGTCTTGGGGATTGGGCGTATAGACTGCATCCAGCCATTTAAGCCTTCCTCGTTGGGCTAGGTTCTTCTCCTGGTAATGGAGGAACACCGCATCTTGGTGCAGGAACAGGGACCCCAACACATGACCTAACCAAGTCGGCATCGGTAGCCCAAAGAATCCCAAACCTTTCGGCTGCTTAAGCGCCTCATTCTTCACTAACACCTGGCATCCAATATGACGACACCATCCTGGACGGGTTGGGCTGGCATATAAAGCTAGGATGAGCTGCCCACCATCCTTGAAGGTTGAGACAATTCTCATTTGACAGGGCGGTTGAAAGTCGTGAACCGTTTGCTTGAGGTTTGAAGCAACAGGTGTGATTTCAAAGGAGAACCCTCCTTGGGTAGACATCTCCCGGACTTTAATCATGTCGTAGTACTTGGCATCTTGATAGCGGTTTCCGACAATTCCGTGGTGGGAGACGGGCACATGAGCTGGATCTGCGACATTTTCCATGAAAAAGTCCCATCCATAGGGAAGGTCACGTACATTCCAAAAGAGTTTCACCACTCTGTCCGAGTCACTGTCAAGTTCTGGAATGATTTGCGGTGTCCTGAATTGACTTTCTAGCTGGGCTTGGGGACCTGCCTCTGACCATACCCATAATAAACCCTGACGCTCCTGAGTCGGATAGGCAACGGCACATGACTTAGGGTTTGAGCAGTGCTTAGCCTCAGTCTGCTTGTCTTTAGACTGAGGGATGCTGACGCAGTTCCCATCAGAATCAAAGCGCCAAGCGTGGTAGGCACATAAAAGCGTGCCATCAGACTCAACGCGACCTTCAGAAAGAGGGGCTAGTCGATGGGGACAAAAATCTTCAAAGCAACGCCATTTGCCTGCGCCATCCCGCCACAAGACAACATCCTTTCCCAGTAACTGCATTGCATGTGGGCGACATGGGTCTAGGAAATCTACAACGGCTACTGGATACCACTGCTTTGTCCATTGGAATGTGAGTTCCTCTTCCTCTTTAAATTTTTCGATAACGTCACGCATATCCCCATGCAGAGTAGTTTCAGTAGCCATAGATACGACGACCCTTTTTGATCAGATGAGCTTAATTAATTTTAATATAGATCTTTATGAGGAAATCTACAGAGAGCAAAGATGCAGACTAGCCAAAAACTCTCCCTGACAAGTATGGGCTGTGGGACTTGGGCATGGGGTAACCGACTGCTCTGGGGATATGACGAAAGCATGGATGACCAGTTGCAAGCTGTCTTTGAGCTTTGTGTGAGCAACGGTGTGACCTTATTTGATACGGGTGATTCTTACGGAACAGGGAGATTGAATGGGCGAAGCGAGCTACTGTTAGGACGATTCTCCAGAGAATATCTGGGTTCAGGTAAAGAAAATATTTGCATTGCAACAAAGCTTGCTGCTTATCCCTGGAGATTGACACCACAGTCAATGGTATCGGCTTGCAAGTCCTCTGCCAAACGTCTGGGAAGAAACGTAGATTTGGTGCAGATGCATTGGTCTACGGCGAACTATGCTCCTTGGCAGGAGGGACCGCTCTTGGATGGGCTTGCCGATCTCTACGAACAAGGGCTGGTCAAGGGCGTGGGTCTATCAAATTATGGACCATTACGGCTCAAACGTGTGCATCAAAAATTTGCTGAGCAAGGAGTTCCCATTACTACCCTGCAAGTTCAGTACTCACTATTGTCCACCTATCCTGTTACCCAACTAGGTGTCAAAGAGGTTTGTGATGATCTGGGGATAAAACTGATTGCCTATAGCCCGCTTGCATTGGGTTTGTTAACAGGAAAATTCTCCGAGAAAGGTCCTTTCCCAAAGGGCATCCGAGGTCTGCTTTTTAGGCAGCTATTGCCTGGAGTGCGATCGCTTTTGGCTTGTTTACGAGAGGTGGCACAATCAAGAAACAAGACCATGTCGCAGGTAGCAATCAACTGGTGCATCTGTAAGGGAAGCATTCCCATTCCAGGAGCAAAGACCGTAGAACAGGCGAGGGAGAATATTGGTGCCTTGGGTTGGCAACTAGACTCTAACGAGATTGCAGAATTGGATAAAGCGGCTGCAAGTGCAGACAAAAAAATGGTACAAAATATTTTTCAGACCAAGTAAACTATCGTATCCCCAAGCTATGTTTCTTAGTTTTCAAAGACTCTAGAACCAAGGTATTGACAAAATTAGCAAAATCTGTATCAAGCCCACATAGCTGTTTTAGGTGTTCCAGTACTAGGTACGAGCTATCTGAACAGACAAATTTCTCGCTTTGTTCATCAGCGATTAAGCGGGCGTTGCCCTTTCCCGGATGCACCACCCATGAGAAACTAAGTTATTAGCTAAAAAAGTTGCTAAACTCCAACTTCAGGAGAAGAGATAAAAACACTGTTGGGATCGGGGAGTGACTTATGATGAACCCGCAGGAAACGCAAGGACAACAGATTCACCCGAGGGACTTTTCATGGTCCTTCTGGTTCACTTTGCCACTCTACCCATTCGGCAGACGGCAGACAATTCGCAAAGAAGTGGTAAAAGATACAGTCTGGACTTTTGACCAGATTCAGGGCATATTCTACGTAGTTGTCCCTATTCGCATGACTATCGTTAAGCTAGATGAAGGCGGTTTCCTCGTCTATGCCCCCGTTGCACCGACGCCAGAGTGTATCCGGCTTGTCAACGAGTTGGTGGTAGAACATGGCGACGTTAAGTATATCATTCTGCCAACTATCTCCGGGCTAGAACACAAGGTCTTTGTTGGTCCCTTTGCCAGATGTTTTCCCAACGCACAGGTGTTTGTAGCTCCCAGTCAGTGGAGTTTCCCACTAAATCTGCCTCTGGGCTGGCTTGGCTTGCCCGCCAAACGCACTTCATTACTCCCAGAAGACAGCAGCAAAACACCCTTTGCCAATCAGTTTGACTATGCGATACTGGGTCCCATTCAGCTTGGACCGGGTAAGTTTGCGGAAGTTGCATTCTTCCACAAGCGATCGCACACGTTGCTTGCGTGTGACTCAGTGGTTTGCGTACCAGAAGAACCGCCTGATATCGTCCAATTAGATCCATACCCCTTGCTGTTTCATGCCAAGGACAATGCATCTGATATTGTCGCAGACAATCAGGCAAACCGCCGTAAAGGTTGGCAGCGCATCTCACTGTTTACTTTGTACTTCCAACCAAGTGTACTGGAGGTACGCGGATGGGGTCAGGTATTTCGCAATGCCCTAAAAGCGCCAGAACGATCAAGGAAAGCCTATTTCGGGTTATTCCCTTTCAAATGGAAGCAGGACTGGAAGCGGTCATTCGACGCACTGCGAAGGGATGGTCGTCTGTTTGTGGCACCGATTTTACAGACTCTCATTCTCAACCGGACACCGAGAGAAACTATCGACTGGGCTGATAAAGTGGCAAGTTGGGACTTCCACCGGATTGTTCCCTGCCACTTTGAGTCACCAATAGAAGCACAGCCGCAACAGTTTCGACAAGCATTCTCCTTCCTGGAAAAGCAGCCTTTGGAGAGTGAGGGTTTGTTCAAGAGTAGCAGTTATCCCTTGCCGGAGGATGACTTTAAACTACTCAGGGTAATTGATAAAGGTCTAAATAGGTTTGGTATTGTGCCGCCAGCGCAGGATAAGGTTTAGCACAAAGGCAAATATATAATCCGAATCATTTCAGCCCTTAAAGCCACACGAAAAGAGCGAAATCACGATGAAAGTTGAAACCTTGAAACAGTTTATAAACTTATATAGTCCTGTATTCAGGGTTTTTTGTTAGGAAATACCAAAACAAAGTGGACAATTAATGATTAACTTTTGACGAAAATTTAGGAATACTAATTAATATTTTTAATCAAAAGTTCGATTAATTTTTTACAGTTTATTCTGAAACTACCATAATATGGAATGACAATGGCTGACGAGAAAATCAGGTTTTGGTGTAACCGACCACAGGGGCGATCGCTTCCAAAAGTAAGTAGTCATCCAAAATTAAATATATAATGTCATTGCGAATGAAGCGAAGCGGAATGTAGACCCCGAAGGGGGCTTCCCGAAGGGTAGCAATCGCAGGCGTTTGGGATTGCTTCATTTCGTACCCTTCTCCTGTGGTCGCCGCTGCGCGAACGGGAAGGCGTTCCGCCTACGCAATGACATAAATATTTTTGCACAAGTACTTACCTGCCTGTTTATTTTCATAGCCTGTGTGAGTGTCCGGTGATCCACAGACTACAACAGTTAGACCATCATTTTAGCGACTAAAATTATCAACTTTCTTTGCTCTGTCCCCGCCAGGGGAAATGTGATCTGAAAGGACAACAGCAGCTTTTAAACCTCGTCTAACCGAAGCGCTGCACCGGACAACTGGTTCAAGCGCGTGCTACTCTTACTCAAATGCAACACGGCGGAGGTGTTGTTAGCGTTTGATTTCCTTAAACCTTTCTTTCGCTACCTGAAAGGCTTCTCGCATCACGGACTGAATTTTTTGAGGATCAGGTTTCTTACCACCCATTAAGTCACCGAAGTAAACGCAAGCACCTTCACCCAGCGACCAAGTGTAAGCGGCTGCCCAGGACGCAGCAATCACGCTGCCGAAGCCAGGTAAGAATTTGATTAACTCCCGTCCAACTGCTTGAGCGAGGAAGCCACCAGCGATGGCACTGACAACACCCCCAGCCTGCGATCGCGTCAGCGTCTGCCCATACAATTTCCCCAACAGACCCACCATTGAGACTTGCAAGGCAGTCAGCACAGGCATGCTGGCAAATGGCAGTGGCACCGCCTCGATTGTGGCTGCCATGATGGCAAATGCTAGCATGTAATGGCGTCCGGCATCCCGGTAGAGGTTACCGATTTGCTTGCCACTTTCCCCATCTAATAACTGATAAATCGCCCCGGCTTCTGCTTCTGGAAGTAGGTCGGACAGGGAATCTCTGAAGACCTCTGAGCCATAAAATACTGGAGTGTAGCCGTCCTCTTCTAGGGTGAAGTCAATTAGTACAGAGCGATCGCACAGTCCGGCAAAGGCTTGCTGCATCGCGACAAATGCTCGGGTTACCTCCTCATAGTCTGGGGGATAGGCAGGATGATCGGCTGTACCGGGAGGATAAACCTCATGCAAGCAGGTTACCGCCAGCAGACAGGGAATGTCTGGATATTTATGACGCAGTTGCTGAGCAATTTGTCGCAGCGTGTCGGTCGCGAAATCATTAATTTTGACAGTCAGAATCATGACTCTGGCGCAGCGACTCTCCTGTTGTAGATCTCCAACCAGTTCCTGAATAATTGCCTGAGTATCCTTGTTCACATCTCCCAGACCCACCGTATCTGTAAAAATCAGCAATGGCAGGTCACTGTTGGGATAGGCGTAGCGCTCGGTGTGTTGTGTGTGGGGACGAAATCCTTGACCAACAATCTCGGCAGAAACTCCCGTCAGTCCCCGCACAATTGAACTTTTTCCGGCTTGGGGCTTACCAATCAGCAGGGCTTCTGTGGTTGGCAGTTCGGCTCGAACTGTTTCCAAAATCTCTGCAACCTGAGCTTCGCTGACACTAAACCATTTAAACACCGTCTGTGCCACTTGCTCTACGGGTAGAAGTGGCATTAAGCGTGCTGTTGCCTTATTCCAGACACCCGCAATGCGCTTTGTCTTGGAATCATCGCCCGACCTGCTTGTCACATCATCAGTCGGTTTACTGAACTTTTGAGAATCACTATCACGTTGCTCAGTCATTTGTATCAAATGAGATTGTTAAGCTCAGAAGACCTTTTTAGTATATGATTTTAAATTTGAGTGTGCCGCCTTTTCAATCTTAATTTTGCCGCACTGGTTGTTAGAGTGATGATGACTGCGTGAGCAAAGCCCTTTATTCTCAAAACTTCAAGCACTTGCTAATTGAGTCAGACCCTTAAGGATGCGAAGCACAAAATACCGTGCAAATCTCTACCATGATTACCAAGTTGCGACAATATTGAAGTGAGGGTTTTACCTCGCAACCCTATCGAGGAGTTACTAAGTACTTGTGCAAAAATATTTATGTCATTGCGAAGGAAGTGAAGCAATCTCAAACGCCTGCGATTGCTACCCTTCGGGAAGCCCCCTTCGGGGTCTACATTCCGCTTCGCTTCATTCGCAATGACATTGTATATTTAATTTTGAACCGAAGCATGTATTTCCGGTATTTTGGGAAAAGCTTACCCAGTGCAAACCCGGTATATTGCCTCACCAAAGGTTCATGAAATGCCAAAACAATATCTGACTTTGGGACTCGCAAGTTCACCAAATCATCAGCAATTCCAATATCCGTGCCATCATGGTGTATCCAAATTTTCTCACCTTTAATATCCAAAAGCTCTCTCAGTTTAAGCTGCGAATAGATAGTACACAGCACAGAGAGAGCTACATAAGTAAAGCTTACCCTAGCAACCTGACCCGCGCCCAATATGAATTTCTGAGTGACATGATTCCCGAACCCAAATCAGGTGGTCGTCCTCGGGAAGTAGATATGTGGGAGATTCTCAACGCCATAAATATATTTACTTAAAACGTCGCTTGCGTCTAGCAGCCTCTGCTTTGCGTTTGCGCTTTTCTATGGGCGTTTCAAAGTGTCCATGATACTTAATGTCGGCTAAAATTCCCGCTTTGGAAACCTGGCGTTTAAACCGACGTAAAGCTGAATCGATTCCTTCATTGTCTCCTAAAACCACTTGGGTCATTCTTACTTTTTCCTCAAATCGACGTTTCCCATTTTGACATCTCCCTATGCCTTCAATCCAGAGGATTTTTGGACTATTTCAGCCATGTTTTCAGGCACTTGCTACGTAGATCTGCACCTGTTTCTAGAAATTATTTTAGCCCACGACTGTTAAAATCGGAGGCTCACTGAAAAGTCAAGGGAAATGAGGGAGTACAAGAATTAAAAATTAAAAATGCACTCATTAAAAAATTTTAATTTTTTAATTTTTAATTTATTTGTCCCCCTCATCCTCTTTTTTGATAGCAAGTGCTAGTTGATACAGGTGACGCCTATTCAGGGAGGTTACTTTTGCTAACTGACGGCTCGCTTGCGATCGCGATATTCCTTCACTGATCAGCTTGGACAACTCTGCTTTCAACTCCAAATCCGAAAGCTGCGGAAACTCATGTGGATTTCCTGCTACGACTAAAGTATATTCACCTTGCGGTTCGCGTTCACTGTAGTGGGAGATCGCCTCTACTATCGTCCCCCGCCAAAATTCCTCATACAATTTAGTTAACTCCCGCGCCAGTACAATTTGGCGCTCATTGCCCCAAATTTCTGCTAAGTCTTGTAAAGTTTCCCGCAAGCGGTGGGGAGACTCATAGAAAATTAAGGTGCGGGATTCTGTTTTCAGAGATTCTAAGTTTTCTCGCCTAGCTTGAGCTTTGGAGGGCAGAAATCCTTCAAAGACAAACCGATCCGTTGGTAGTCCTGCTGCACTCAAAGCTGTAATCACTGCGCTGGCACCTGGAATTGGCACTACTGTGATTCCAGCCTCTACACAAACTTTAACCAGTTCATATCCAGGATCAGAAATTCCCGGCATACCCGCATCAGTGACTAGGGCGATGGACTTGCCATTACTGAGTTGCTCTAATAATTCTGGAATGCGGCTGCTACGATTGTGGTCGTGGTAACTCACTTGGTTTGTGTTAATTTGAAAATGTTGTAGCAGTTTCCCTGTGTGACGCGTGTCTTCCGCAGCAATAAGATCCACCGTTTGCAGAATTCGCACGGCCCTGAAGGTCATATCTTCCAAGTTGCCAATTGGTGTTCCAACAACGTAGAGTGTTCCTGGTTTTGAATCTGTCATGTGTTAGAGTTATTGATTGTTGATTGGGGAATTGTTGATTGG
>CAZZXJ010000114.1:0-12884 GCA_964657905.1 uncultured Stigonema sp. | reverse complement strand
TAGTAATAGCGGAGGTGGTACTGATACCACCGTTCAAGGTATCAGTGTTCCGCCGGGACCAGCAGATCATGTTACCCCTCCGACCGACACGACAAAGGTGCCGGAGGCATCTGTCGTCAAGGCCCTTGTGTTGATGATTATCGTCTTCTGGATGATCAGTCACAAACACCGAGGTACGCAAACAAGAGTTTAAGTTTTTGGTTGTTTTCCCAGATGACTCGGTTAAAGGTAAAAAAGTTTAAGTTTTCAGTTGTTTTCCCAGATGACTCGGTTAGAGATAAAAGTAGTCAAGGTGTAACGAGTCGCCATAGAATGGCTAAAGCCTCGGTACAGTATGACTTTCACAAATAAAAACTAGTGTTTCAAAGCTCTATTCAGCAGAGCTAAATTTTTCTGAAAGTCTTACACCGAAAGTGTTATGAGGAACATATGGCACTCGTCACAGCTTCGCTACTTTTACTAATGCTCTGAGTCAGAAGTCAGAAGCCTGGAGGAGCAAGCGCTCGATAACTACATTAGGACTCTAAAAGGTGGCTTACACCCTTACAAATGAACGCCAGATGCTTTAAGTCGGCGCAGCCGCTTGGGCGTACTGGCTCCTAATGACCGAATAATTCGTAATTCGTAATTAAAAATTCCTAAATTAATTAATAATTAATTCCTTAAGGGACAGAGCAACTAGACGAACTCGCACAGCGAACAGCGCTGACCCTCCTTCGTCGCTACCGCTTCGCTAACGCTAACGCGTTTTAATTATGAAAAACAAAAAAAGCGAGATCTTCTTTACTACAGAGCAAGTGCATTTATGCATGGGTTACGAATTACGAATTACGAATTATTTTGACGATCCTCACGCTTTTGTGTTTAATTGCACCGACCGACTTATTTAAGCTAGCAAATCAGCTACCACCACACTAAATCCTGTCAATACAGTGTGTGTGCTGACAACTTCATTTGTATTAAACAATTGCCACTGATTTTGAGTATTAATTAACACTAACCGACTTTCAGGGAATAGTAGCCAAACTTCCTGACAACCTGATTCTAAATATTCCTTGGATTTGGAAAATAATTCCTCTGCACTGTCATCAGGCGATGCCACTTCTGCAATCAGTGGGAAACTCTGAGAAAGAATAGTAAAGCTAGTGCCAGATTGTTCTAATTGTTCAGTAGTGATATAAGCTACATCAGGACGGCGAGCCTGCTTTTTGGTGCGACAGAGTGTTTCTACACAAATTTCTCCCCCTTGCCCACTGGAGATGATGTAGTCTCCCCAGTAACGTATTAATTTACCTTGAGCCAGACCATGTTTATATGTCATTCCTGTTTTCTCAACCAGTTTGCCATCTACCCACTCTGTATGCTCAGGGGGACTGATTATAAAATCTTCTAGAGGTAAAAATTGTACATCATTTGGTGTAGTGATAGAAGCAACCATTTTTGTTAACTCACTCTTACAAAACTAACTATTAGCTTAACTCAGTAAAAGAACCTAATTGATGCTGAATCAACAACCTCTTCAAGGATTCATTATCAGCATTTCCAGCCAAATTTTCCGCCTCTAATTCTCTGTTTCAAACTTTCTTTATAACTAATTTATAAAGCAATCTGAAAATTCTAGGGTGCGTTAACGCAGTCTAACGCACCGTCCGCGTGACTGAGATGTATTGAGGCAGTGCCCAGTCTACATTAGATTCGCTCTTTAGTTGATGTGACACAGACTTACGCCAAATGTGCAAATTTATACTGATTCTATAGCAGGAAAAGAGAAGTTAATATAAAAACCTCCGTGCAATAGAATTATGAAGACAAGCAAAAGATACATTATTACATTTATTGCTATGGCAATAGTTACCACCTTGATCAGTTGTCATTATAGCCCGACCTCTAGCACAACCACAAACAGCGAAACACCTGCACCAACTAACGGTAAATCATTCCCAACGGCCAGCATGGCTGATCTCAGGTCTAAAAAATCTATTGTTATTGAACCGTCCTTACTAAAAGAATATCCAAATAAGAGTGCTGCTACTGATAAAACTGTCAATGTCACTCTATACACGAGTGATACTCAATGCCAAGAACTGATTCCGACACAAGTCTCAGTGTCAGCAAAAAAAGCTGTTACAAGTGCAATAAGTAAAATCCTAGAGCAACGGGACACCGGCGATTTTAGCTTGTCAGGGTATCGTGTCAGCATCAAAGATGGTGTCGCTACAGTAGATTTGCGAATATCTCCTAATTCCCAACGGCAATTAACTTCTCTTTCTAATTGTGAGCAGTTTGCGCTGTTTGGCAGTCTTCGCAAAACCCTAACAAGTAATGCTCAATGGAATATTAAAAAGGTTCGCTTCACTGAGCAAGGCAAGGACATTACTCTTTAAAAGGGCTGTGGTCTTCCAATACCATAGCCTTGGGCATAATCCACCCCCAGCGCTTTGATTTTTTCTAAGATGGCGTCATTTTCTACAAACTCGGCAATGGTTTTAATTCCCATGACATGCCCGATTTGATTAATAGCTTCTACTATTGCCAAATCAATCGGCTCCTCCACGATATGCTTGACAAAGCTGCCATCGATTTTTAGATAATCCACTGGCAGGGTTTTGAGATAAGCGAAGGAGGACATCCCACTGCCAAAATCGTCCAAGGCGAAGCGGCAGCCAAATTCCTTGAGTGATTGGATGAGATCGGCGGCTTTTCCTAAGTTGGTGATGGCGATGGTTTCGGTGATTTCAAAGCAAATCGCTTTGGGCGGGATTTGGTGTAATGCAAACTGCTCACACACAAAGTCAATAAATTGGTCGTCGTTGATGCTGGCACCAGAGATGTTGATGGCATATAAACATTCACGAGTTTCCGCAACTGATTGGCTACAGTGCCACCTACCGCCTTCATGTTGTCCAAGACTAGTAAAGACAGTGCAGATGACCCAGCGATCAATAGTTTGCATGAGATTGTAGCGTTCAGCTGCCGGAATAAATGCCATTGGTGACACCAAATTACCCGTTTCATCGATAAGGCGCAGGAGGACTTCGTAATGTTCCTCCAAAGACTCGGTTTGGGTGACGGGGACAATGGACTGGTAATAAAGGCAGAAACGATTATCTTCCAGAGCTTGAGTTATCCGCCCTACCCATTGCATTTCGCCATGCTGCTGTGCCAAATCGATATCATCAGCTTGGTAAATATGCACGCGATTACGCCCTTTGTTTTTGGCAATATAGCAAGCCGCGTCGGCAGCACTTAATACGTTATTCATAAGTTGAGTGTCTGCGTTGATCACAACCAACCCGATACTGACGCCAATATTAAAAGTTTTGTCCTGCCACACGAAACGAAACTTTTGGACGGCTTCGCGTAGCGTATTAGCAATCCACACTGCTGGCTCTAGGGGGCACTGGTTGAGCAGTATGCCAAATTCATCTCCGCCTAAACGTGCTAAGGTGTCGGAGGAGCGCACATTGGCTTGAAACAAAGTGGTAAGTTGGCGCAAGAGTTCATCACCAGCGACATGACCACAAGTATCGTTGACGATCTTAAACTGGTCTAAATCTAGATAACACAATGCATGTTGCCCTTTAAAAATCTTGGCACTACTCACAGCCTGTTCTAAGCGGTTTTCAAACTCACGTCGGTTAACCAGTCCAGTTAAGGCATCGTGACTTGTCTGCCAAGATAATAGACGTGCAATCTGGCGGGTTTGGGTAACATCGTGAAATACCATGACTGCACCGATGATTTGGTTGTCGCGAGTGCGAATCGGTGCAGCGGAGTCCTCAATGGCTAACTCGTTGCCGTTGCGGGTAATCAGGACAGCATGGTTGGTCTTGTCAACCATAAAACCAGAACGCAAGGCTTTTTCTACTGGATTTTCCTCAGACTCGCGGGTAATTTCATTGACAATCGGAAATACTTGTCCTATAGGTAACCCCAGAGCCTCGGCTAGACTCCAGCCTGTAAGTTCTTCTGCAATTGGGTTGAGATATTTAATTAAGCCAGTCGCATCGGTTGTGATTACAGCATCCCCGATAGATTGCAACGTCACTAAAGCCAGTTCTTTTTCTTGGAAGAGCGCCCCTTCCATGCGTTCGCGCTTGGCTATTTCGCCCTGCAGTTGCTCTAAGGCTTTCAACAGATCCATTGCACGCAACGACACTCTGTGTTCTAACTCTTCATTTGTCTGTTTGAGCGCTGTTTCGGCTCGGCGACGGCGATGGTCAATTGCATTCAGGGAGCGAGCATTCCACCAAATCAGCACCGCAAAGATGACGACATTCAAAATGGTCAAGAGGCAAAGTCCCAATACGTCCGTGTAGACGTGCAATCGGTAGCCATATAAGATTAGCCAGCACACGACTGGCGGAAGCACAATCGCAGCGCTTAACAGACGCCTCGCCATGATGCCACCAGCTTTACTGCTGGTGACAACAACCATTAACCCACGGTCTGGACGAGCAAACAGAATGCCACAGCTAAGCAGGAGGAATGCCACAGATGTATGCACTGCAATTGATGTTACGGAGCCAAGTCGATAGAAGTAGGCATTGCCATAGATGTAGCCCAGCAGACCCAAGAAGCCAATTAAGAATACCAGTGATGCACACAACTGGGCTAGAAGATACTTGGGGTGATGGAGACTCAACAGCAGTAGACTTAAGCCAAGTAAGACGAAGGTAACAGCAGTATGGACTGCCATTCGTCCAGGGGCGCTATCACCAACTGGGTTGATGCTGGTCTTGAACAAGAGTTGGTCGATGCCAAGGTCTAAGTTGAAGCCATACTCAATTACTGTCAATAGACCAATCAGGAGGACAAAAACGGCGCAGGCTTGAGCAGCACGGCGACACGTCCGATTTGGCGATCGCCAATTCCACAGCCATAGAGACGCTCCCCCAAAAATCAAGCAGATAGCTGTGTTGACTTTCATCGTCACCCATCCTGGCAAAACGCTTTTGAGGACTGTAATGTCTTTTATCCAACCCACAATTACAACACAGCCAATTAGAACTACTGCAATACTGATTTTTCCCGAAAAAGACTGCAGTAAAGCAATTAAAGTTGGAGATTGCCGATGAGACTGTGTATCAGAAACACCCATACTTTTCTACACTCAACGTTGCTTGTTCTTTGAGGCTCAGCCAGCATCCTCAGCTAATCCACGTCTAATCGAATATAGAAGAATAGTGGGTCATTTGTCACGTATTTACGTATTTATACTGTATTAACTAGAAGGCTGAAACCTTACATGACTAGCGATCGCTCGTGCTTTGTTTTACTATTTTTGACAAGCATCAAGTAGAACGTTATGACGACTGATTTAACATCAAAAGCTTCACCTGATTTTGTGACTGTACTAGCACAGGCTGCGGCTGCGTATCGAGGACAGAAGGTCGAACGTCCTTCGGCTTTGATAGTGGTCAATGCGTTGCTACAAGCGGAAAAGACTGCCAAGCAGCAACGAACCTTCTATCCTTTTGAATCCTTGCTGGGTCAATGGCGGCTTTGCTTTGCAACTGGAACTCGTAAAGTCAGAAAGCGAGGCGGAATTGTGTTACGATCTGGTATATATATGCCCAAGTTTGCCCGCACCCAGATTTCCTTTAGTACCACGGCACAAGCTTTAGATGGGACTCCAAAGAGAGGAGAAATTGGCAATTCAGTTCAATTGGGTCCGATGTTATTGCAGCTTATGGGTCCGGCTCAATATCTAGGCAAAAAAAACTTATTGGCGTTTGACTTTACCCAAATGCGAATCCGTTTGTTTGGTCGTGCTACCTACACCGATAACATTCGAGGCGGTAAAGCGAAGGCTGTTGATTTTTACAACCAACCCATAGCTAAACTGCCCTTCTTTGCATTCTTTTTGGTGACAGAAGACTTCATTGCAGCTCGCGGTCGTGGAGGTGGGCTGGCACTCTGGATTCGAGAGAGCATTTCTAGTCCGCTTACCCCATAATTACCCTATGACCTCGCGCTTAGTTAATCATACTAACCTTTTGGCAATATCCGATGGTTTAAGGGATTCTACTGAAACAGATCAAAATAAATCTTTGGTAAATTATATAACAAGTCCAAAACACAAGTAAAAAGAAATATTTCAAACATTACAGCAGTTTTCACATAAATGAACCACACCCTTTGTAAGGGCGCAAGGCTGCCGCGCCTCTACGACTGTGGTCTAATAAAGGTGAAAATTGCTGTAAGTAGGTTGGCGCAATAAATTATTACTGGTTCGTAGTTGCTCTCTAGCGCCGAAAGAAGCGTTTGCGCAACTACAAGCCTCTGCAACATTTGTTTACAGAATTTGGTTTGATTTGGTCTAAGTAAGTTGGCGCGAATAAACAGAACTATGTAAATAAAAGTAAAGCTCATCAGTGAGCGCTAACTACAAACCTTTAATTTTTTTACGCCGACTTACTCATCTACTTAGCTTACCAAATGATCAAAAGAGAAACACAAATTAAGTTTTAATCCTGATAATTTCCGGTATCCTTAACTTGAGTCTTAATGAATACGATTATAGGAAAACTCTTAGTTCCACAATACACAGAATACTTGGCGGCGTCTCATGAATTGCTCATCCTAGAAACTTCTTCAGGTATTCAAAGGTTTGCTGATTCCCCTAACGAAGTCATGCCAGGAAAAGATATCCGCTCCGCTTTTCCTGAATTAGTAGGATCTGAAAATAATCTCATCGACATCCTTGAAGGACGGCAGAAGAGTTTTGAATTAAAAGGTATTGCCCGGTTTAACCAGCCTAGTTCTCCTTTTTATATTGATTTGTATATCACAAATTTTGATAATTCGTTAATTATCTTATTGCAAAATGCCACAGCAAGGATGGTTTTAGAACAAAGATTAGTACAGACAAATCATGAAGTAAATCTTTTATTGAATGCGGTGTCTGCTGCTCACAATTATATTGAGAAAATTCTTACGTCCATAACAGATGCATTAGATATCACACAGCGCAAGTACGCCGAGTCGGCGCTACGCCAAGCACACGACGAGTTAGAACGCAGGGTTGGCGAACGGACCAGAGAGGTAGAAACTGCTTTCAAGACATTACAGGCAAAGATCGTAGATCCCAAGCAAGCACAGTTGGAACACGAGCGACGGTTTGAGCAGTTGAACATTGAGCGAGGGCAGATCGAAGCTATGATGAGCGACATTGCTGAGCGCATAAAAGGCGAAGTGGAATTGGTCGAAAGCGTTCAGCGGTACTGTTTTTTGGCAGACACCATCCCTCAAATTCTCTGGACGACTCGGAAGGACGGCACGCTCGATTACTATAATCGACGTCTTTACGAGTATACCGAAATGACATTCGAGCAAGCCAAGGATTGGGGCTTTACGTCACTGCTCCATCCAGACGATCAACAACTGTACAATGATCGGTGGAAGAAAGCCTTGCAAATCGGCTCTAATTATGAAATGGAATGTCGTTTGAAAAGAGCATCGGACGGGATGTATCGCTGGCATTTATGTCGAGCCCTACCGATGCGAAATCACGACGGGGAAATTCAGCATTGGGTAGGTACATGCACTGATATCCATGAGCAAAAACTTGTAGAAGAGTTACTTATTATAGCGCATAACGATTTAGAACTCAAAGTTCAAGAACGAACAGCAGAATTAAAGCAGGAAATCGCAGAACGCAAAATTGCTGAAGCTGCACTACGTGAAAGTGAAGTACGCTTTAAGACCTTTATGAATAATACCCCTGCTATAGCTTTTATGAAGGACTCTGAGGGGCGCTACGTTTACATTAACAAGACGTTTGAGCAGAGTTTCAACGTCAAAGTGGCTAGTTTGCAAGGCAAGACGGATTTCGATTGGTTGTCAGAAGAGACGGCAAAACAGGTACGTGAAAATGACATCTACGTCCTCTCTACAGGTAAAACTGCACAGATAATTGAAACTATTCCCACACCAGATGGATGTCTTCATTACTGGTTAGTCTTCAAGTTTCTTTTTAAAGACGGCGAGGGACGACGGTTAGTCGGAGGGGTGGCGCTTGACATCACTGAGCGCAAACTTTTAGAACAACAGCTTTTTGAAGAAAAAGAACTGGCTCAGGTAACGTTGCAATCTATCGGGGATGCTGTCATTACAACCGATGCGTCTCTGGCGATAAAATATCTCAACCCAGTGGCAGAAGAAATTACTGGCTGGAGTCTAGAAGATGCACAAGGAAAGGCGTTGGCAGAGGTATTTAGGGTTGTTGACGAAACCACTCGCGAATCGGTAGAAAACCCCGTGAAAAAAGCCTTAAATTCTGGTTGTATTGTCAGTCTTACCAAAGATAGTGCTCTCATTACCCGCAACGGTACTATAGTTGCAGTAGACGACTCTGCCGCACCAATTCGCGCTAGCGACGGTAAAATTGTCGGTGCAGTCATGGTGTTTCAAGACGTTACCCACAGACGCAACATGGCACGTCAATTATCTTGGCAGGCGGCTCACGATGCTTTAACCGGACTATTCAATCGCAGCGAATTTGAGCGCCGTTTGGAACTTGCCTTGAGCAGCGCCAAAACACAAAATCAACAACACGCACTGTGTTATCTAGATTTAGATCGATTCAAGATTGTCAACGATACCTGCGGTCATATTGCTGGGGATGAACTATTGCGCCAAGTTACCACCCTGCTTCAATCTCAAGTGCGGTTCTCAGACATTTTAGCACGTCTGGGCGGAGATGAATTTGGCATATTACTTGAAGCTTGCTCTCTAGAGTCAGCATTGCGGATTGCCAACAGGCTTGTACAGTGTATCCAAGAGTTTCGTTTTGTGTGGCAGGACAAAACTTTCCAGATTGGTGTGAGTATAGGTTTGGTTGTCATTAACATAGACACTCAAAATATGAAAACCGCTGTAAGTGCTGCTGACGCGGCTTGCTACGTTGCCAAAAACAAAGGACGTAGTCGTGTGCATATCTATCAAGCCGACCATAGTGAGTTAGCAAGAGCTACAAGCGAAATCCAATGGGTCACGCGCATTATTCAAGCTCTTCAAGAAAATCGTTTCTGCCTTTATTACCAGCCCATTGTCCCCACCTCCCCGACTGAGTCTAGTGGGGAACATTACGAAGTTCTACTGCGCCTTGTGGATGAAATGGGTAACTTGGTGTTGCCAATGGCGTTTATTCCAGCTGCTGAACGCTACAATGTGATGCAAGCCATTGATCGTTGGGTAATCCGCACGCTCTTTGCTACTCAGGGACAGCACTATCGAGAAGTTGGTTGTGACTGTTTGTATGCCATTAACCTCTCTGGTGCAAGTGTCAACGATGAGCAGTTTATTGAATTTTTGCATGAGCAGTTTACCTTACACCAGATTCCACCAGCATTAATCTGCTTTGAAATTACCGAAACTGTGGCGATCTCCAATATGGGGAAAGCCCCTCAATTCATCCAAGCGGTTAGGGAACTTGGCTGTCGCTTCGCCTTAGACGATTTTGGCAGTGGTATGTCCTCTTTTATCTATCTCAAAAATTTGCCAGTTGATTACCTAAAAATTGATGGCAGCTTCGTCAAGAATATTGTCCATGAGCCGATTGATTTAGCAATGGTAGAAGCAATCAATCAAATTGGTCATGTCATGGGCATTAAAACTATTGCTGAGTTTGTCGAAAATCAGGACATCCTAGAAAAAATCACAGCCATTGGGGTGGATTATGCCCAAGGTTATGGGATTGCTCAACCACGCCCTTTTTGATTTCACATTATTTTTTTGTGAAAACATCCTTATTTATTTGAAGTATAAATACTAAATTTTCTCCCAAATACTTGATATGTATACTTTATAGAATACCAGATAAATATTGTCGGGTATGTTTGACTGGATATTTTGACTTGTGATAATATTCAGGTGAGAGTTGACACAGATTCAGGGAAAGCTAGTTTATGATTCAGGCGACAACCACCCACACCCAAGCAACCACTGCCACCTTTACAGCCTTAAAGTGTAAGGAATGTGGCGCAGAATATGAACTGATAGCCTCTCATGTTTGTGAGTTATGCTTTGGTCCGTTGGAAGTAAAGTATGACTACAGCGCCCTCCGCCGCACCGTTACTCGTGAAACTATTCAAGCGGGACCAAATTCAATTTGGCGCTACCGTCCGTTTTTGCCTGTCGCCACTGACAATGTTATAGATGTGGGAACTGGTATGACTCCCTTGGTTCGTTCTCACCGCTTGGCACGTCGCCTCGGTTTAAACAAGCTGTACATTAAGAATGATGCTGTCAACATGCCCACCCTCAGCTTCAAGGATCGGGTGGTATCAGTCGCCCTCTCGCGGGCGCGGGAGTTAGGTTTCTCCACTGTTTCCTGTGCCAGCACCGGTAATTTGGCAAATTCCACTGCGGCTATTGCGGCACATGCCGGTTTAGAGTGCTTTGTGTTCATCCCCGCCGACCTAGAAGCAGGTAAAATTCTGGGTAGCTTGATCTACAGTCCTACCCTCATGGCTGTCAAGGGTAACTACGATCAAGTCAACCGCCTCTGTTGTGAAGTCGCAAATACACATGGATGGGGTTTTGTCAATATCAATTTGCGTCCTTATTACTCTGAAGGTTCCAAAACCTTAGCCTTTGAAGTGGCAGAACAACTCGGTTGGCAACTACCCGACCATATCGTCGCACCCCTAGCATCAGGTTCGCTATTTACAAAAATCTACAAAGGCTTCAACGAATTTGTGGAAGTCGGTCTAGTAGAAGGAAAAAATGTTCGGTTCAGCGGCGCCCAAGCTGAAGGTTGTTCACCCATTGTCGAAGCATACAAACAAGAGCGCGATTTTATCAAGCCTGTGAAGCCGAATACAATTGCTAAGTCGCTGGCGATCGGGAACCCAGCCGATGGTGTTTACGCTGTGGAGATCGCCAACAAAACTGGCGGTACTCTAGAATCAGTTACTGACATTGAAATTATTGAAGGCATCAAGCTGCTAGCAGAAACTGAAGGCATCTTTACTGAAACAGCAGGTGGTACAACCGTTGCTGTGTTGAAAAAATTGGTAGAAGCAGGCAAGATTGATCCCGATGAAACCACTGTGGTATACATTACCGGCAATGGTTTGAAAACCCAAGAAGCCGTGCAAGGCTACGTTGGAGAACCTCTGACAATCGAGGCAAAACTCGATAGCTTTGAACGGGCACTAGAACGTTCCCAGACACTTGATCGCCTAGAATGGCAACAAGTGCTCGTTTAGTTAGTTGTTAGTGGATAGTAGTTAGTAGAATAACTAACAACTAACAACTAACAACTACCAACTACCAATGTCTATAAAAGTTTTAGTTCCAACTGCTCTGCAAAAATTCACCAATAACCAAGCTACCTTAGAATGTAGTGGTAGCAGTATCGCTGAACTGTTTGACTCCTTAGAACAAAGCTGTCCCGGTATTAAGTCACGGTTGTGCGATGAAGCAGGACAACCACGGCGCTTTTTAAATTTGTACCTTAATAGCGAAGACATCCGCTTTTTAGATGGGACAAAGACACCCCTGAATGATGGCGATGAAGTAAGTATTGTCCCCGCTGTGGCTGGTGGATGATCCCAGAAAAATTCCCTACTTGGAAATCGTCCACAGCATGTAGAGACGTTACATGTAACGTTTCTACGGTTGGGCATTAAAGCGCCTCCTCATATAGAAATGGTATTAATTAATTCTTTATTTAGAGTCTGTTGGACAACTTGTGACCACACCCCAGTGCGATATACGAAACTACGTAGATCATCCAAAAAAGTCCTGCTCCCATGGATGAGGAGCAGGTGATTTGCTAGTGTACCTAAAAAGTTAGAAGTTCATTTAAGGGGCGCAAATCACGGTCACAAGGGTTGATCTTTAGCAGCAAGTTTTTATTCTTCCGATTATGCTTGGTAGGCTCAAAAAGGCATGGGGAGTAGGGCGTGGGAAAAATACACAATTTCATGCTTGGCGGTGTACGCTGTTGATAGTGACTACATTTACTCTGCCTCAAGATGAAAAGCTTGGGTTGCTGACAGGCTCTCCTGTGTCAAAATGAAAATGACAGATACCTCAAGGTGAGCGATCGCTCTTAACGCTAAATAAAGGATTGACCTGAGCAATGGCAGAAGAAACCAATCACAATGAAGCGGGAGAGGTGGCTCCCAGCACTGTGGACAAGCAAGCACCCAGTGTCGCTGAAGAACACGCTCCTAGTACCGACTCACCAGAAGCGACTGATATTCCCACTGCAAACGCACCAGATCCGCAAGCGGCTAACCCAAAAGTTAACCCAAATGCTGCAAAACTAGCACCGCCACCCAAGCGAGAAAAACCTGCCGCCGCAGCTAAGCCACCAGGAGAAAAACCCGCCACTCCAGCTAAGCCATCGGGGGAAAAATCTGCCGCAGCCGCAGCTAAGCCACCAGGAGAAGAACCTGCCCCTGCTGCGAAGCCCGCCGCAGATGGAGAAAAACCTCCTGCTGCTAAGGCGGCGGCAAAAAAGGAGAAAGCACCAGCAGTAGAAGATAAGCCGTTTGTAGAGTTTATGCAGCAACACTACTTGCCAGCTCTACAAACGGCGATCGCTTCTGCTGGGGTGCAAGATTTACAGGTGTCTTTTGCAAAGCAGAAGTTTGCTGTCATTGGCTTTGACACAGGCGAAGAATGCTGGCAAGTGATGGGCAAATTGCAAAACGGTTTGCGCCAGTTTAACCTGTATTTTCCGGAAGAAGATATTCAAGGGAAAAAAGTATTTTCCTGTTATGAAGGCAAAAAACCCAGCACTCTGGAGTCATTCTTAATTGACGAGCGCAAAGTTACACTTGACCTGATGGTGTTTGGAGTAGTGCAGCGCTTGAATGGTCAAAAGTGGCTAGGTAGGAATTAGTCATTGGTCATTGGTCATTGGT
>CAZZXJ010000113.1:8056-12890 GCA_964657905.1 uncultured Stigonema sp. | reverse complement strand
GCAGAAAATTTATACATATTAGTGCTAATACAGTGAAAAAGCGTAAGGATTCCCCTCCCTCGACGTAGCAGAGAGGGGAGGAACTCATATCAAGACTCAGGTGGGGCAGGAAGATGAGTCGCTAGGGTATTTTCCACATTAATGGCTCCTAAGTTACTATCCAATACATTTGTGTCTAAATTTCTTAATTCCAAAGTTGAATTAATTATCCCATGTAAATAAAAATCATGATCACCAATTAGATTACCCTCACCTACATCAAAAGCACCGAATAAAGATTGTGTAAGTGGATTAAAATTAAATTCTAAATATGGATCTATGCCAGTATTTTTTCCCTTTTCAAAACTTACATAATTTTTTAATAAGTTATTAGTTTGATCAAAAAAAGAAATTTTCAGAAAGTCTAGATTACTATTTGTAACTACTGGATTACCTTTTGTTTCATCGTAGCTAAATGAACCTTGAGCAGAATAACCTGCATTACCTTTCCAGTTGAAGTCAAATGTAACTGCTTGCACTGGTTTAGCCTTTATTACCCCCATGCCCAGAGCACCAGTAACTACTATAATGATAAACATTATTTTTAGCTTATGCATATTTTCCCTTCTGAATAATTTCTTAAGATTCTCGTTTTTCAGATCGCACTTCTTAGAATGCCTCAAGTCTATGAAGTCCCGTTGTTAGCCCAAAAAAGACCCTGAAACCCAATACTGCAAAGGCTCTCGAAAATTTATCTGTTGGGACAAGCTGTTCTTGAGCAGGGGATGCAGGGGAAGAAAAAAAGGCTCAGCCCTTGCAGTATTGGGGGTGGGAGGAATCGACGCCTCACCCTTCGGGTGAGGGACGCGTAATTACGCGCTAACGCTAACGTCAGTTGCTCTACTTGGGGAAACCCCAAGACCCCACTGGCTTACAGTTTCGGGCATAGAGAATGCATCCATGCCCACGTGGCTCCCACTCCATGGGCGGGGTGGGATGAGTTTAACAATGGCATCTTTCAGGAATTGTTTGCAAGTTTTCGCAAAAAATTTCATACTTTTTGGGGAAGAAACTTGAGCACTCAGCTATGCTATTCCCTGAAAAACTTGCCTTCAAACAGACCGTAACCCGTCGCCACCCCTGGTTTAACCGACTGATGGCAATTATTGCCGTAGTTAACTTATTTTTAATATTTTTTGATTTGAGCTACGTCCCCTGGCGTGATTTATACCTAGTGAAAATTCCCAGTTTAACTCAGTTATATGACCCAATTAAAGGCATTGAACCTCATCGAGAGACGCAGAATTATCTCAATAAAGTGTACCAACTAGAAGAGCAAGTTTTGCATACAGGACTACAGTCATCTGATACAGAAAACCTATTATCTCAATTGCGGAGTTTCAGCAATGAGATGATTAAAGATAATCCGTTTGCCGGAGCTAATAAAAGTGGCGTTTTAGAAAAAATCAAAAATTTGATGCGCGATCGCATGAGGATTGAATCGGCGCATCAAGCCTTTGAATTATTTTGGAGCGAGGCGCATTTTGATAGATCTGGTTGGCAATCCGAAATGAATTTTTTTCATACCCAGATTCAACCGTTAATTAAAACGAACTACTATCGCCGCATCGGAATAAACGGCATGCTCCTCAATTATTTTTGGCAGATTGACTTACCATTTGTTGTTTTATTTAGTTTAGAATTTTTGGGTCGAACTTTCTTTATCAGTCGCCAGAAGATTGGGTTAACTTGGCGGCAAGCAATGGTACGGCGTTGGTACGATATTTTCTTACTACTACCATTTTGGCGGTGCTTACGAGTCATTCCTGTCATAATTCGCCTCAACCAAGCTGATTTATTAAATCTCGATATTGCCCGCAAGCAAATCAACCATGATTTTATAGCTAATTTTGCTGAGTCAATAACTGAGATTGTCGCAATCCGCTTGATTACTCAACTTCAAGAGTCAATTCACCAAGGCAAAATCATAAATTGGTTGTTACGACCACAGACGCGCCACCATTACATTAATATTAATAACACCAACGAAATCAAGGCGATCGCAAGACGCATCCTTCACCTCGCAGTCTATCAAGTTGCCCCGAAAATTCAGCCAGACATAGAAGCATTACTGCATCGCAGCATTAAAACTATTCTTAGTCAATCTCCTACTTTTCAACAACTGCAAAACGTCCCAGGAGTAAATCAATTACCCACTCAGTTGACAGAGAAGTTAGTGACAGATATTTCTCACTCAGCATATGCCACTATGACAACTTTATTAGAAGACCCTGAGGTAGCAGCAATATCCAATCGTTTGATTGACAATTTCAGCGCTGCGTTAGAAGTAGAAGTCCAAAAGAAACAGAACATTCAGGAAATTCGCTCTTTACTTATCGACCTTCTCGAAGAAATAAAAATTAACTACGTCAAAGGAATTGCAGAAGGAGGAGTAGAACAAAGCTTACAGGAAGCAACTCTGATCCGCCAAAACATTCCCCGCCCTCGCGGCTGATCAGTACCAGATCAGAAACCTAGTAAATAACAGCGAAACCTGGTTTCTTTGAATACCCTTAACTGAACTGTATTGCCTATAAATAACCTTCTTTTTCCGCAAATTTACGCAAGCGAGTCAGACATTGGCGCTGATAAAAACTGCTTAATGTAGAAACTTGCAAACCAAATTCTGCTGACAATTCTTTCCAACTCACTTCTGGAGGCAAGCGTTTCAAAATTAACACCTGACAATTTACATCTGGACGCCCTTGAATGTGAGTGCGTCCTAGTTCTCCATTAAAGTCTGCTTGTGCCCATAACCTCACGTTTTCCAAAATGGGAGGAACGTCAGAAGGAGCAGCCAGTTGATCTACAGGGTCAATAAAATCTCCTGCCTTACCTAATGGAGATTGGTAGATGAGGGGCTGGTTATTGTACTGAAAGTCGCGTAGTCTCCATCTTAGGTAAGTATTCAGCCAGGTGATGACAGAGCCACGAGTGGGGTCATAAGCTCCACAAATTTTGTGGCAGAAATACAACCAAGTTTGTTGCAATGCATCTTGATAGTAGGAAGTATTTTCCCGCCAGAGTCTGCTAGCAGTTAAGCGAATGATTCGGGTGAGTAATTTTTGACGCTGTTGACTTCCGAGTGGGTGTCCACAGGCTTCGTCAACTAAGCGCTGCAGCTGTTCCTCCAGTCGATCCATACCAGTTTTGGCAAAGAGAGCTTGCTCTTCTCAGTATTGTCTATAAGAGCACTCTTCAAAATTACCCATAATATTAATATTGTGTACTTGACAAGTTTCCCCTTAAATTGTAAGCACCAATCTAGACCAACAATTAACAACTAACTAAAAGATGCAGCTAGCTCCCCTATTTCCGATTCTTTACCAAATTCTCCAACCGACTTTTCCCAACTGTCTTTGGTGTGGCGATCGCAATTCAAAAATGATCGCACTTACTTTTGATGATGGTCCCCATCCCCAATACACACCCCAACTGTTAAAAGTTTTAGACCGTTACAACATTCAAGCCAGTTTCTTTTGGTTGGGTGCTTGCGTCAAGCGTTCACCGGAAATAGCCGCATTGGTATGTGACAAAGGACACGGCATCGGATTGCATGGGTACGATCATCGAAATTTTCCCATGCTCTCCCCAAGTGAGCTTAAGCACAGCTTAGAAAAAACCCAAACAGCCATATACAATGCTTGTCATTTACAACCTGAACAAGTACGTGATGTCCGACCACCCAATGGCTTATTTACACCCGAAACCTTGAAATTATTACGTCAGTGGAATTACCGAGCAGTTATGTGGAGTGTTGTGCCAGAGGACTGGGTGCTACCGGGAGCGGCTACCGTAGTGCAGCGAGTTTTACAGCAGGTTAAGGGTGGCTCACTGATTGTATTGCATGACGGTGTGTGCGGCGGACAAGATGTCGCCGTAACAACACAAATTCTGATTCCCCAACTCCTAGAACAAGGCTATCAATTTGTGACTGTAGATACTCTGAGGAGTTGTTAGTTGTTAGTTGTCAAAAATTACCACTAACCACTATCTACTGTACGGGCGCAGCGGCCTTGCGCTCCTACTAACCACTAAACAGAGTTGCTCTTAGCTGGGCGCTTTTGAACAGGTTTAGAGTTAGGTTTAGGGTCGGGGATATTCGTTGGGGAAGGCTCTTCAGTCCCCAATAGATTCTGTATTTCGCTTAAAGAACTGGGTTTTGCTGCTGGTTCCGCGGGTAACTCACTCACATACTCAATTAGGTCTTCTATTTGACAATTGAGAGCTTTGCAAAACTTGATGATTCTTTCAATCTGGTCTGTTCCAGTTCTACCGCTTTCCCAGTTTTGGATAGTGCTTTCCGTCACGCCTACAAGACGTGATAGCTCAAGCTGGGTTATTCCTGCTTTTTCACGCAGAGAAGCTATCCTTGGTTTTACCTTCTGTTTCACATCCACGGCACTTTTGTTTTACCTATAGCCGTAGATCGTAGCATCAAAAAAAACTTGCGCCAAAAAAATTTAGCCTAAAAAAATTTAGCTTAGCTCTTGACACACCCAAATTCTTTGGGTAAAACTATTAAGTATAGGGAGCCGATGACCTCTATAGCAATCTTACTTAAGTCGGGCTGCTATATAAAGAGGATGAGCCAGAGGGCAAAACAAGCGCAAACATTCAGTTTTCAAAGATCTTTTAGCAGAAATCCGGAATGATGCGACTTGATTTTGTAGCTCCTTATAGACAAGCACCTGATGGAACTACTGAGGGTGTTCACCGTCTGACAAACAACACACAATGACAACACACAACTAACGAGGTCTAAAAAGATGTTTAAGAAGTCCCTAGCTTTTGG
>CAZZXJ010000113.1:0-7956 GCA_964657905.1 uncultured Stigonema sp. | reverse complement strand
GCGCCACTGCTAATTAATTAAGCCATGAGGCGTTGCTGAATTGGTATGAGTGCAAACTATTACGAGACTTCGCAACGCCAGCTCTCTTCCCATAACACACACACACAACCAAAGAGGTCTAGAATAATGGTGAAGAAAACTTACACCTTTGGTCTATTAGCTGCGGCTCTGATTATGGTGCCAACTGCTGCTTTTGCTCAATCAGGCACTCAGCAAGAGCTTAATCAAAGTGCTACCGCAGTCGGTTATGGTAGTCGAGTTAATCAACGAGCCAACGAGACAAGCATCCAGCGTCAAACTAGAGTTGGTAATCACTACGGTTGCGGCTGGGATCCCCAGTCACAAGGCTCCTCTCAGCTTGCAAACCAAAATGGTACTGCTTTCGATGGTGGTCATGTTGACCAACGTGCCAACCTGATAAGCAGACAAACTCAAATTGCCGTGGGTCATCACTGCAACTGAATTGGGTAAAATTTGGTCAAGTCTGTAGGCCAAAATGGTGCTGCTGAGAGTGTTGGTTTCTACGTTGAACCAACCTTTGATGAGTTGAGATCCCAAGATGCATGAATCTTCTAGATAATCGAGCTATTGGGCGTTGCTGAATCTTTGGAATCAGGTAAACCATTTCTTAACAGAGCTGCGCCAGATTGCTTGCCAGATGACAGAAAATTGAATGTGTCTGTTAGCAGTGCCGTGGTATGCCAAAGGTGAGGAGTTGACGGAGGTTTTACCGATTTCCGCGCGTTGGCAAAGTCAACAAAATCGGTCATTTTCTACGAAGAAAGAGGAATTAAGCCATGCCTGCCAGACAATCGATTTTATTACTAGTGTTCTGTTTGCTAATTGCAATACCTGCTGGAATTGCTAGGGCAGATAACGACGTTGATATTCAAGATACCCACTCCAGGGTAAGAGTTGATGACGATGGTAATGTCAAAATTAACTCTAACACTCAAACCGGAAGCATTTATCCCCTGATTGTACCCACTTCAAGTGTGCCGCTAAATCGTCGTCTCTTGCAATTCCGGAGTTCAAGATACCCTCAATACTCTCATTACTCTCAATGTAATGGGAGAACTTACACCCACCAAAATAGTCACAGCTACGGTACTGCACTTAATCACACTTACACTTCCACAACTACAACATCTTGTCAATAGTTCACGAGAAGATCGCTATGAAATTTAAATTACTTTCCCTCACCTTGTTCTCGCTTTCAGCTGTATCTCCCTTAATGATACCTTCCCTCACTCACCCTGCAATGGCAGGATGCGTTGCGGTTGATGTCGGCACGCAAGTAGCGGTTGACGGTAACAGGAAAGGAAATCAAACGAATCATACAACTCAGAATTTTGGACCGAATTGCACTAACAGCAGGGGTGGCTCTGTTACCTCCCTAGGACAACAAAATTGTGTTTCTGGTAGCTGTGAACAACACCGAACCAGCTCTCAATATGTTGATGGAGATGGCAACCGCATTGGTGTAAAAACTCCAAACATTGGTATTCAAGTGCATACTCCAGTACATGTGTACAACCCAGCTGATGATCCAAATTGGATTTTGAATAGGAATAAGAGGTAAAAATAAAAGATAAAATAGTAGAATGGCGTCCAAGTAAAAATTTTCAGCCAAAGGAATCTCCCCAGTTGGGGAATTTCTTATTAGTTACACTTGAGAAGTCGTCTTTTCAGGTCACATATAGCATCAATTGAAATTTTTCTGAAAATCGCCTAGATCCAAATGTTCTACACAAAAGTCAGCAGGTGGTTGATTCATATACCTGCTGCTACCTAAATACACTCATGAGAAATCTACTGTTTTTTGCATGCGGCTTAGCAGTGCTTGTCACTTTCACCACAGCATTTGCTCATCAGAATTTCATCCATAGTAGCCAAAGTTCTTCTGTTAACTCAGACAGCAATAGCGATATGAGCAGCTTTTCTTCTTCTAGCCAGACCTCTAGCAGCGATTCATCTGATTCATCTGGAAACCAACAAAGCTATACAACTAGCCAAAACACCAGTGATTCGTCTGGAATCCAACACAACTCATTTAATCTGAATGCAGCTAATCTCCGTAAACCCCACATCTTGAGTATTAACACCTCAGGAAATCAGTTGAGGGGTGAGATTACTGTCAACGGTAAATTAGTTAAACGGCTTAACACAAATAGTGAAAACATAAATATTTCACCATTTCTATCAGTCGGAGAGCAAACAGTGAAAATTTCAGCCCGTTATGCTCCTGCATCATCTTCAGTGAATGTAGGACTTTCCGGCCCTGGCACTAATGTCACTCAGCAAAACAGCGGCAATGGTATCTTAAACTACACCATGGATGTGACTGTACGCTAATATCATGAGGAGCAATTATCCTGCTGATTGCCCAAGGGCAACTAGCAATTAAACAACTCATGTAGCTGAGGGCTTAACCTTCAATCAATTAACCAGAAGTCACCTAGTCACTAAATAACTCTGGTTGCTTGTAGCTGAGTTTCTAAATTTGCACGCACCCTCAATTCTGCTACTGACCAAACCCAAGACTTATTTGGTGCGTCGGCAAAAGCATCTTTGTTATGGGTGACAATTGCATCCAATTCCTGGTAACTAACACAAACTAGCTCTACAGCAGATTCAAAATCCTTTAAAGGTGACGAGCGTGCTTGCTGTATGATAGTTTGTTCCACAGAGCAAATCTGAATTTTCTCTTCTAACCAATCGATTACTATTTCAGCAATCTTTGTATTCCGTAAACGACTGGCATAAGCGGAGATTTTTTGCCAACCAATATCTGTTACATGCATCTGAATCAACGGATTTACCCTATCCAATAATTCGCTAACATCTCCTACAAACCCGTTTCGATTCATCAAAGCCTCTAATATTAGGTCAGCATCAACTAAGATCCTGATCACTTTTAACCCCCCGATTGAATGATCAATTTATCGTAAGAAATACGAATGAGTATCTTACTTGAGTAGTAATACAGCTATATACAAGCTATAGGTACAGTATTTCAGATTTATGCAGTATGTTTGACTAAATTTGAATACAAGGGAAATATAAAGTTGCTCTGACATCTCCCTATTTTGTAAAGGTTAGCAGCTAAGTCAGTCAAACTAACTAGATATGACGATAAATAATTTTTGTGGTTCCAATTTGATGATCTTCGATTTCAATAAGCGCAAAGTGTGGAGAGCGTTAGGAGGTTTTCAAGATGGTAAATATTGAAAATTATACATTAAATTATTTTATTTACAGCAATTTTCACCTAAATGAACCACAGTCGTAAGGGCGCTCTTGCCGCCGCGCCCCTACGACTGTGGTCTGATTACCTGAAAAGTGCTGTAAATAAAAAAATATTGATGTTGAGTTGTGAATTTTTTGTAGAGTCAACCTCACTTGAATATAGAGAGTTCGTAGGGGCGGGGTTCCCCCGCCCGTAAGGGAGTGGGAAGTTTTACTTGGTGGGCTACTTACGCAAGCTATATAGTAAGACTGGGAAGAAGGCAATAAGGTTTAATTTTTAGATAGAAGAATTAGATAATATAAACTTCCGTTACTGACCGTTACCCCAGCGCGATCGCCAGCCATCTTACCAGTACCTAGAAAATAATCCACCCTACCCGCACCTTTAATCGCGCCTCCCGTGTCTTGATCAAGAACATAGCGACTAACGATACGATGTTCCATCTCGCCATTGGCATTGACAAAGGGAACATTCGTGCGAATCAATGCTAAAGCACCAGGAGGCATAAGAGATTTATCTGTAGCAATCGAACGTTCTGCTGTGAGTGACACTCGGATAGAACCTTGTGCTGGAACACCGTGGTTTTCTTGAAAAAATACAAAGCTGGGATCGCGTGGGATATAAATATTTAACTCTTGTGGATGCTTCTGGAAATAATCGAGGAGAATCGGCATCGTCAAACCCTGTAGGGGTAATTTGCCATCATTCACTAGTTCTCGCCCGATGCTCTTATAGTGGTAAGCTGTATTTCCGGCATAGCCTACTGTTGTTTGTGTGCCATCAGGAAACTGAAGTCGAGCAGAACCTTCGATTTGGGCTGTATATGCTTCTAGGCGATCGCGCAACCAAAACAACTCTAACCCTCGTAAGCGATTTTTTGAAGCTTGCAAACCATCAGATCCTTCTAATTCCAACCTTGTGGGATGAGGTTTGGGCCAGGAATCTAGATCAGGTGGCAAACGATAAATAGGATAGCGATACTCTGGTGTCGGAAGGCGACTAGCTGCGTAAAGCGGCTCGTAATAGGCGGTAAACAAAACCGAACCTTTTTTGTCGTTCCCTACTGACTGGTAAAAGACAAACTCCCTGGCGATCGCTGCATTCAGTTCGGCGGCAGAATTAGATTTTAGCAGTAGTTGGCGGAATCTTTGTAAACTTTTAAGGACGCGATCGCGTGTAATACCAACTACCATGTACTTTTGATAAGCAGCTTCACTATGAAGCAGATATCCCTGACTGCGATCAATAGCCGTCAACAGTGCCTTTTTATCTGGAAGTTGATTGTTTTCACCCCATATTTGTTGATCCAGACAAGAGCGATCGCTTTCACAACAAGGAAACGGTGAATTTTGAATAGGTACCAGTGGTGGCGCTTTTTGCTTTTGAGTGGATGCATCCTGAAATTGGATTTGAAGGGACACTGGTAGTTCCCACTTTTTAACCCTACATTCTGGTGGACTGAGTTCCTTATATTCAAAAGTTTGCATAGGAACCAGGAGAATTAGAGAAATCACAGGGAGGCTGATGGTGATTGCAGCAAGTTTATTTACTGTATTTTTTTTCATCTTAAGTATTAGAGGTCATTTATCAAGTAATATCGAATCCGGTAGCATCTGAATTATAAAAAAACCGCAGAGGCGCAGAGGAAACAGAGGAAAAGGAAGGAGAAAATATTCCGCAGCTAACGGATTTGATATAAAAATTAAATGGCAGTAGGGTGGGTTAGGCGCAGTTAAGTAATTAGGAAATTTTTCCAATTACTTAACTGCGCCGTAACGCACCGCCGAAGAATGTGCCGTACTTCCGGCTATGGCGCACCCTACTTATTTAAAACTCACTTA
Organism: uncultured Stigonema sp.; assembly: GCA_964657905.1. GTDB lineage: Bacteria > Cyanobacteriota > Cyanobacteriia > Cyanobacteriales > Nostocaceae > Stigonema. The sequence continues at coordinate 2,865 of CAZZXJ010000113.1, read as the reverse complement.
CGCAAAACAAGGCATAGACAAGGCAAAGGCGCTAAAAAAAACTTTGCGTCTTTGCGTGAAATCTCTCATTTTCCCCTCCTCTGTGTTCCCTATCTACTCATTCATATTGCGGTAGGTAGCGACTGCTGAAGGTGAGATGCGATTTAAGTATCGGAAAATCCAGTATTTAAAGATAGTATCTAAAATCACTGGGAATGTGGCAATAAATAAGAAGATAAAATCGTGACTTGCTGGTAATCCCCAATGGCGTGATATACCTTCTAAAAGTACTTCCCACCCATGAGGAGAGTGGAAACCTACAAAGATATCGGTGCACAAAATAATAATAAATGCCTTGGCACTGTCACTCAGACCATAGACTATATTGTCGAAGAACTGTTTTAGCATGGCGATATCTCGCTTGCTGATGACCAAAAGCCAAGCGAAAGCAGCAACAGCCAAGATATCTGCAAAAACGTTTTTGATCGCTTCGCCGCTGGTGTCGCGATACTCTTCAGCAATATCACGAGCCTTGTCTTTCACCCGCTCTTCCATCAGCTTAGGAGACAGTGGGGCGTTGTTTGTAATCAGATTTTCAAACCTGATTCTCTCTTCAAACTTTTGGAGTTCTGACAGTGCTTCTTCTTCCATTTCAGAGTTTAGGAATAATGCAACTTCCTCAGAAGAACTCTTAAAACGCTCTAGAATCGGTCCCACTATCAAGGGTTTTGATAGCTGATGGACGAGAAGAGGCACAATGATTAGCAGTAAGATAAACTTGACAGATGTGACTGTTCTTCTTTGTGACTTGCGAAAATTTTGTACAACCTCTTTTTCTGCGTTGGGATCTACTAATTCAACTTGCAGACGACCGATGGTATTGAAAATCGAACGGGGTAATATTCCTGTTGTATCAGCCTTACTCTGTGGCTGATTATTATCAGATTTTTTAGTTAATAAATTTTGAGGCTTTTGTTGAATTGTTGCCGATTCAACTGTTACATTTCTATCTGTGATAATTATATCTTTGGAAGTAGTTACATCATCATCTAATGTGTTATATCTTGCTATGACTTCATCAATGAATTTTAGCTTTTCTAAAATCAATAAAGGATGGGGATGCTCTACACCCAGTCGCATGCGATCTTTTTGATTAGACTCGTTTAGGAAAAAACGGGTAGCTTTAAACTCTGTAAGCCGCATCCGGACAATTCTTAATTGTTTTTTAAGATCTAACTCAAAATAATCCATCACACTGCTGCTGTATATGACTGAGCCAGAGTCTATTTTCTTACCGTTGAAATGTTCGTCTTCTATTGCCTTAATCTGCAAAGCAGCTTTATAAGCCTCATCCAAAGAACGCTCTGGTGTCCGTAAGTACCACTTGTAGGTCTTAAGTAAGACATTGTAAATTTTTTGGCTCAAGACAGAATAATTCATTCTAGGCAATCATTCCGCAATATTTAGTGACTTTATAAGCTTAAGTTAACGTACGAAGTATCTTAACAAATCCTCAAGGAGACGGTTGTGATTTCTGATTCCCTTTGGATAGTCGGTCCTAGCCGTAGCGGTAAGACTGCTCGCTTGGTAGAGCAGTTCTGTAGTTGGGTGTCAAGCGTTGCTCCCAGAGATGGATTACTGCATACTAAAAACCGAGGACGAAAAAATGGTGACCGTTTACCAAAACGCCTGTATCTTCATCAAGCAGAACCAGCAGTTTTAGCTTTGGCTGCCAATAATGAGAACCGGCGGGAGTTGACAGATAGAATTGTTGCAGCAACCGAGGGAAAATATCCAGTACGTGGCAAAACACCTCTAGGTTTTTTTCAGGATGAAGTTATCTTATTTTGGCCGATGCTGGTTCAGTCGCTGAAATTGAAGGCACAATTCCCGGTACGACTACGCCCAGAAACTGAGCAGCAATTGGCAACAAAATTATGGCAATCCCAGTTGGATGAGGAAACTTTGCGTAGTGCAGGGTTGAATGAGTACCGTTTGGTGCGTCGCATCCTGGACTTAATGCAATTAGCTGCTTACAGCGGTACCCAGAGTGAAGAAATTGGCAATATTTTGACAAGAGCTTCTGTACAACAGGATAATACCACAAATCTGGAACCGGAATTTTTGGCGTCTTTACTGCTGAATTGGCGTCACTGGTGTCTAGAACGGGGATTACTTACCTATGGAATTATCACCGAACTTTACACTCAGCATTTGTTGCCAAACCCAAACTACCAGCAGCAGCTAGGAAAACGCTATCAAGCTGTGCTAGCGGACGATGTGCATGATTACCCGGCTGTGGCGCGTCACCTGTTTGAGTTGCTTCTGCAAAGCGGTGCAGTCGGGGCATTTAGCTATAATCCCGAGGGTACGGTGCGATTGGGACTGGGAGCAGACCCCGACTACTTAGAAGAGTTAGGGGTGGGTATGCCTGTTGAAACCTTGAATCAGCTGGACTCGTGCCTTGCAGATAGGCTAGCAACGCCGATGCTGGAATTAGTCACAGAACCGATGGTGTTGTTGAGCTTACCAGAGGCAGTGCAGTCAATTCAAACCACTTCACGCGCCCAACTGTTACGACAAACAGCAGAGGTGATAGTCAATGCTATTAGAGAGGGACAAGTGCAGCCAAATGAAGTGGCGGTCATTGCACCGGGTTTGGATGCGATCGCCCGTTACACTCTTACAGAAATTCTCTCCAAGCAAAATATCGCCGTAGAGGTGAGCAACGACCAACGCCCTCTAATTAGTTCGCCCATTATCCGAGGATTACTCACGGTAATGGCACTAGTCTATCCTGGTTTGGGACGCTTGGTGGATCGCAATGCTGTGGCAGAGATGTTGGTTGTGTTGAGTAGGGGATATGGAGAGGGGGAGAGGGGGAGA
>CAZZXJ010000112.1:0-12902 GCA_964657905.1 uncultured Stigonema sp. | reverse complement strand
AGAGAAAATCTATCATTTTTGTCCGCGCTGCAAATACGTCATGCACAAATATAAAGAGACTTATATCTGCCGAAGTCACACCTGCGAACAAATCAGCGCCCAATACCGCCTGTCTCCTTTACCGACTATTTCCAAAGAAGATGCAGATACTTTAAAAGTTGTCACTCCTGGCATACATCGTTATGGAACTCTTCCAGGACTTTGGGAGCTAAAGTTGGCAGAAGCACTGACTAAGTTAGGAGTTCGCGTTACCCTTTGGCCTGAGATTGATGAATTTGATTTACTCGTAGAGTTTAGTAAGAAAGTCCGTTGGGCAATTGATGTTAAAGACTGGTCTTACCTAGATGAAGAACGTTTGGACAAAGTAAAGCAGAAATTACAGTATCGTTCTGATTTTACAGAAACCTTTGTTGTCTTCCCAGAACCGCGAGAACAAGTATTGCGGATTCGAGTACGACGTGAACAACTCGAACCTAAATTAGGCGGTATGCGCTTGCGGCTAGATACAGAAATCTTAGACCAAGCTGAAAAAATTCTCAAGAATAAAAATCATGCGTGATATTTCCAAATGGAGCAAACAATTACGCCAAGTCCTACGTCAATCAGATGATTTAAGAAATCATGTGCAATTGATTTTACCTGAAGCAAACACGTTAATACAGAAGCGAGAGATAGCACGTCTGGCTCGATTGATTGCTGAGGTGGAACTGGGGTTAACTTTACTTAGGGAAGTAGCCCCAGAAGATCCGGCAACTTCTGTATCAGCTTTGCTTTTGGGATATCGCTTTCCAGTTGCGGCACTTGCAAGTGATGAAAATTGGCAGCTTGTGCAAAAAGCCCGTTTCTATCTTGTGCTTCGCAAGGGTAAGCAATGGGAACGATGTCTTGCTGAATACATTAACATTCCGGAGATTATCAGAATATTCAGTTTAAGAGACAGCAGCGATGTGCCGCAATTGATTCCATGCAGCACCTATCCCCATCGCTTACAGCTATATCGCCAAACCCTCTCCACAAGCCCACCGCATCAAACACAAAAGATTAAACTAGCAACTTCTGGGTATTGGTATGCCAAGATTTCTCACAAAGGTCATTCCCCTGTAGAGGTTCCTATCAATATTCCTGAAGCTGTGGCAAATCTTGCGCCTTTGCCACAGGTCCCTTTTCAACGTACACGCACACGGAGTAATCCCTGTCACACCGTGAACTTAGAGGAGTTGCTACAAAATGCTCAGGAAATGGATGAACAACTTCGCGCAGCAGGATACGAAGCAGAAAATTATTACGATCGCCTTCAAGGAATTGCCTTACGGTTGTACGACACATCTATAGATGATTTCCAACATGGTACAGAGTTTGAACTAGAAAAACTTGTCCACATTGTTGGTTTATTGAACGTGGGCAAATCAACACTGCTCGAAATTCTCATTTACCACTTTGCCAAACAGGGGTATCGCTGTGCTTTGGTTGTCAATGATGTTGCGGGTGCCGTGCGCCTTGCGTCCTTATTTAGGGAAGGGTTGAAGATTCTTGCGGCTCCTGTGTTGGGGAGCAAGCGCTTTGAACAATTAGAGAAAGTTTATGAACCACTTTTGGCAACCAAGGGAGAGGAGATTGAAAAAGGCGCAACCCATCCAGCATGGGGTTGGTTTAGTCCAGTCTGTCCAATACTCGCTTTAGTACAATCCGAGGATAAATGGGAGTTTGGCAATGAACCATGTCATAATCTTTACCAAAAATCTAATATTTCCAACCAGAACGAAAATGAGGATTTAGAAGAGTGGGGAGAGGATGACACTGAAGAAAAATCTACGTGTCCCTTATATTATAAGTGTCCTCGTCATCAACTAGAACGCGACATTGCTACAGCCAAGTTATGGGTATTGACTCCAGCAAGCCTCATTCATACCCCCGTTCCCCGTCAATTATTTGCAGAAAAGCTGACTTTTGTGGAAGCTGTTTACCGTGAGTGTGAATTTCTCTTTATTGACGAAGCAGATCGGGTGCAGGTGCAGTTAGATGAAGCTTTTGCTCCTGATGAAGTCTTGTTGGACAACTCAGAAAATTCATTCCTGAACAAGCTGGGGCTAAATATTGCACCTATTTACAATTCCAACCGTGTCAGTATGACTGCGGATTGGTTTGAAACTTGGACAAACGCTCAGTATGACGCTCAAAAAGCGATTAACCGCATGTGTCCCTTCCTCTACAAACAACCAAAACTGGTGGAATGGCTGGGACAAGACCCTTTTACTGGTCGTTCTCTGTTTGCTCATATTATCTATGACATCGATAACCAAGCGAATGACAAGAACGCCCAGGATGTGCCTTCAGTAGCAAAAGTGAGGCAAACCCGCAGCGCACGTAATCAAGCACGACAACAACGTATTTTGGCTGGTTTACCCTCTCTGGAACAACGGAAACATCGGCAACAATTGCTGGAAACTCTTGATGGATTTTTACAAGCACCCCTCAATCCCAGTCGCGGTGGGAAACTGTCAGAAATAGCTTTGACTTTGTTAAGTGCGGAAAGCCTACCTGTTATTTTAGCAGAAATAGGCAAGTGGTGGTTGCAATGGTTGCAAGCTCAAAATCTACCAACACCCGATGAGACTAAGTTTGAGGATTTAAAGCGCAACACTTATTTTGCAATTCTTGTCACAGTATTGGACAATCGGTTGGTCTTTCTGGTGGATAACTTAAGCACAATTCATCGCTTTCTCGACCTGCACGACACAAGCCTTGCCCTTGTGTATCGCCCACCCCGCGATTATCTGCCCGTTGTACCATCCGCTCCAGTTGGTAATATTTTGGGATTCAGGTATATGCGCGATCGCACCAAGGGCGGCGGTAAGTTAGAGTACTTCCGCTACGTTGGGGTAGGTCGCTATTTACTCCTTAATTTTCCCACTCTCTTTGCCGTTGATGATTGGGATGGACCCCATACAGTACTAATTTCCGGAACTAGCTACGCCCCAGGAACCCCGGCTTATCACATTCAAAGAAACCCCAAGGTATTGCTAGAACCTGCTAACAATAATCACACAACTGGCGATGTAGGGATAGGTGAAAGTGAGTTTTTCTTTAGTCCTCAGCGCAACCCAGTAGGAAAGCATATTGCCTTGTCGGGACTGTTACCAACCCATAGAAAAAAAGCGGTTGAGGAGATGGTTAAAGCTATCTGTTACAAACCTGGACAAGCGAAAAGCTTTCTCGATCAGTTATTCGAGACGTTAGAAGCCAAAGAACAGCAAGACAGGGAAAAATGGGGAGACAGACAGCGCTTATTACTCATTACTAACAGCTATGACGAGGCGGAGTTAGTTCAAACCATTTTAAAACCGCTCTACCGTCGCATCGAAAATACTGATGGCATTGCTGTCCTGCGCCGTGACAATGCTCCGCCTGAGTTGAGTGGCATCCGTCGGGGTCAAATTCGGGATGTGAGCAAACTCCCGATACTAATTGTCATTGCTCCTTTAATGGCGCTGGAACGGGGTCACAATATTCTCAACGATAGGCGGATAGCAGCATTTGGCGCAGCGGTCTTCCTCAGCCGACCTATGCCTGTCCCAGATGATTGGCAAACTACGGTTCAGCAACTCAACGACTGGGCGCTCAAAAATGCCTCAAATCTGAGCCTTTACGAAGCACTGCTTAACTCTGGTGAACCGCTAACTTTGACGAAAGTCGAAAACAAGTTTTACCAAGCAGCCATTGTTGAAATGGTTAAGTTGAACTGTCGGGGAATGTCCTTTAAGGATTTGACCGATCAAGAGCGTTCCGTCCTTTGCTGGACTCAATTAGTAAGTATTTGGCAAGTTATCGGTCGCTTGGTACGTGGTGGTGTCCCCTGCATAGTCCATTTTCTTGATACTAAATTTGCACCTGATTCAGCCGAAGGTCAACAAGACAATGAATGCACCTCCCTTTTGGTTGGCATCCTCAAGGAACTGCAAAACGCAGTGAACGCACAAGGAAAAGACCCTTGGGAAAAGACTTTGGCAACATCGCTCTACGGAGCATTTTTCAACGCACTCAAACAAACAAAAAAATTAGACTATGAGTAAAGATTTTAACACTATTCTCCCCGGCTCTTGGAAATTAACGCAAGATGTGAAGTACGAGATTTTTTCTCTCCAAGTTCCTACTGCGTGGCAGCAAGTTGCTCAATCTCTAGCTTCTGAGCGTGCTAGTGGAGGCTATTCAAAGTATCCATCTGTTCCAGTTTCCTCTCTTGACCCGATCATTACTGCTAGTTTCCCCCAAATCATCCAAACTGCACGTCATGGTTGGCAACGTCCCGGCCTTCCTTGGATGTTTGCATCCGAAGCTGCTAACATTTCTAGCTTGCCAGTATTTATCAAAGATTGGCTGCGAGAGGAATTTAGCTGGTGCTTGGGGGAAGATGAGGTTAATTCTCGTCTCGAAAACCTCAGCGATGATGATTGGCATTGGGATAAGGAAACAATTACCAATCCTTTCTGGAGTGAACCAAAAAGTGAATATAAAATTGATTTTCGTTTTCAGGTTTTGCCAGATTATCTTGCAACAGAGTTTCTGAAAAACCCGACAGTTTGCTTTGATGGGAATGCTCAGTATGAACTAACTTTCTACCGAGTAGTTAGGCTCAACCAAGGAGCCGAACTTATGTCATGGCCTCCCCTGCGGATTCCACTGATTAAGGTTGTTAAGAAAGAAGACATCAAGCATGAAGTTGTAGCAGGCGAAGCACATATTTCATTTGTGATTGATTTCAAGCTACAGACAGTTCCTTGGCGGAGCCAGCCGATGATTTACCATCAGCTTTCGATTCGGCGTTGGATAACTGAGCCTTTAGAACGCCTACCTTACCGAGGTGCTACTGCATACATCGGAGACAATCGACGCTGGTTGGATGGCTCAAGCCAGCCATTTCGTTTCATTCCTCTGGCTATGAAGCGTCCTGGAAAGACGGCGAAATGGCACAGAGCCATTAGCGAACTATTAAAAATTAATGACTCTCCACTCCCTGATCCTGAAGCCTTAGCAAAACAACCAGTTTACAACTGGTCGGAATTTGGTGAAAATTCCACTGGGATACAAGCGGCGATCGCTTACGATACCCGACATCGTGGTGATGCTCCCTGCCTGCCTGGTGTCAGTACACTGGACTTAGCCTGTCTAGATCGGGCTATTCAACATAAGGTTGAGCAAGAAGATTTCCCTGTTTGCCGAGTCGGTGAGGCGGTAAGAAAATCAGGTAAATATGTGCCTTTCTGGGAACCAGGAAAGCCAAAAAAGAAAGGTAGTGAAGAACCTAAGAAGCGTGACGATTTATCTACTCTAATGCTGCGACCAAAAATTGCTGCACCCGCCACATTTCGCTCCCCCGATAATTCTCCACACTCCATACTGATTTTGTGGGAAACCAAACAATGTCGAGATGCTCTGATTGCTGAAATTTGTGAGTTACTATTATTGTCACCAAAAGGGGATGCTTCGATGTATAAAACTCTTGGAGGAGTGCAGGGGGAAGAAATCGTCTATGAAGGTCCTCATGGTTGTCTGCGTATCAAAATTCAGCACGTCCTAGACCTCACGCAAAAACTTGATGTGGATAATCCTTCGGTGGAAGGCAATAGCCGACAACAAAAGCGCGTTAATTTGATGGATGAACGCATTAAACAGATAGTTTCATCCTTGCCTAAACCAGAGGGACTGAGTGGAGCTTTAATTGAAATTAAACCAAAAAAATCATACTTTCCACCAGAGTCTGACCCCAAGCTGGCATTACGAATTGGAGTCATGAAAGCTGGTTATGTCAATCAGCACCTACACGCCTTAACAGCGCGGAAAAAGACTGGCGAAGAATATGTCACTCGAGATGCTCCAAATCGAGTGCAAAGATCTGTATCGGACTTGCTACGGCAATTTGGAATTCTGCCTGCTTTCTTAATCGACCCTGAAAAAGATGGCATAGAACCCAATCTATGGCTAACTTGTTTTCATGTTTTACGCCGCACCAGAAAGACAACGGCTAATAACAAGGCTTCCACTGTGGCACTGATGGTAAGAGTTAACCCGATCACAGGAACCGCACAACTTACCACCCCTTCTTTATTCCCCACATGGGTATCGTATCCAGTTGCGTTGGGATACCTCATTACTGAAAAATGGGACCCTGATTTATATTCTGATGAAATGACTGTTGAAACGACTGATGAACAAAAATCTAGCGATACCAAAAGGGAGCAGGACTTACTTAGTATTTTTGTTACTGACTGTTTGCGCGATTGCTTGAGAACCCGAATTGAAGAGGAAAAACTTCCCCGTGTACTATTCATGACCCAAGCGCAAAATGCCCGTAAGATGCTAACGTGGCTAAAAAACCCTAAACTACCAGCCAACGATTTACCCGATGAACTGAAACGGGACATGACAGAATCTGAAATAGCTCGTCTGTTGGTTGTGCGGTTGCGAGTTGCCAATGACGGCGAAGTTCCTGTCGGTATTGTCAAGGATTCTCCAGGAACCAAAACTAATGGTTTATTCTTGTGGAAGGATGTATGTGATGGTGAGAAAACAGCACTTTACCTGAGTATTAGAAAGCTGTTAAATACGGAAAAAGGTACAAACACATTAAAACCGAAGCAGTCCCGGCTTGATAATGGCAGCTTACAAGCCGGTAACCCCAAACCATTAGAAATAGCTGTCATTCATCACCCAGAAATTGACAGCGACAAGTTAGCTTGCTTGATTCATAATCTCAGAGATCGCTGGCCCTATTTTGCTAATGATGTTGCTCTGCCGTTTCCTTTTCCTTTGGCAATTTTAGCCAAAGAGTATGCAGTTAGTGCCAAAGATGCTGTGGAATCAGAAGAATTAGAGGAATCTTTTGACTAACAGGCTCAAACATCTAGTACAGCGCGACAGAGATAACCAGACGACTGGAAAGACGCGATATATCGCGTCTCTACATCTAAGAGTTTGGTGGAGAGTTGCCTTTAGCTTCTAAATTCTCGAAATCTGGATAATCAAAAATTGAAGCTTGGACGGAAACTGTTCCCGATTTTTCTAAATCGTCTTTGAGGTTACCTGTAAAAGCAGCCATGAGAAGATTATGTTTGTTGAGAATTGCGGTTAATTCTTCTAAATTTCGGTTATTACAGTAGCCACTTTCATCATCAATTTCGCAGGTGATTCCTAATTTTTGGGCGGCATCAAGCATCTTAACAATCATCAAATGACAGTTAATGAAGTTTTCCATACCCCCATAATCAGGATTGCTGGCGTACTGGGTTTTACAAAAACCCGTCCATGACCAATCATTGGCTGCTGTGAGTTCGGAGTGGATAGCTAAACCAAAGGCTGCGGTTTCGCAACCTTGACCTGGAAAAGTGTCAAAGCCAATGATGTAGGTTGGATTAGTCCAAGAAAAACCGTTGATAGCAATTTCTATAGGCTTCAATGCCCGAATTTTCAGGAAAATATGGGGATCGTTGACGTTTTCTTTATCAAAGTGACAAGCTTCTCCTTGAATTTCAGTCAGTTCATCGACTCGGGTAAAGGGAAGTGTCAGCGCGAAATCGCGTAATCTAACAATTTTTTCTCTTGCTTGGGCAAGACTCGCATTCTTGAGACTGAATTGATAATGAATTGTTAATCCCATACGAACTGGTAAATTTTCGTAACTGCTTTCAAAATACCTCAACTTCTAGCCTTGAACCCTCCGGAGATTTACGCACCTTTACTTGCGGCAATCGCTCTCCCAATGCCTTAACATGAGTAATCACTCCAATCAAACGGTCTTGCTGCCGCAAAGATTCCAGAATTTGGTGAACTGTTTCTAGGGTGTCTGCATCCAGAGTCCCAAACCCTTCATCTAAAAATAAACTGCCTAATTCTGCACCCATAGACAATTTTTCTGACAGTGACAGTGCCATAGATAAGGAAGTAGCAAAAGTTTCACCACCAGACAGAGTTTGCACTCGCCTTAACTCACCGCCGTTCCAATTATCCTCAACCCAGTAGTCCCCATCTTGAACTTTGAGCGCGTAGCGAGAATCAGTCAGTTCCTGCAATAAATCTGTGGCACGAGTGACTAATTCCGTCTCCAGATGCTCTAAGATGTAGGCTTGAAATTCATCATTCTTGAGATTGCGAGCAAGAATAGAATAAGTCTCTGCTTGTTTTTTCACAAACGATAAATCCGACTCTAGTTTCTCAGCTTGCTTCTGCTTAGATTTAGCATCATGCATCCAAGCCAATAAGTTAGCACGTTGGTCTTGCGCTTGCTGGAATTGTTGATCGGCAGCAGTCTTACCATCACGCAGCGATAGAATAGTTGATTCATCGGTTGTACGTGTTCCAATCAGCAATTTTACTTCCTCAACCCGTGTTTATAGCTGAACTTTGGCATTGCTGTAATCCTGAATTTCTTTTTGCCAACTAGCTTGTTGTTTGGGTTCAGCTTGAGCCGAAAGAAAGCTTTCTTCAGTGAATCCTGTGGTAACCAGTGAAACCTAATTCTGGTATAATAAGTAACTGCCCTTCCCGATATATGCCGTTGCAAACTGGACAATTATCGCCATCATGAAGAATCTGGCGCAATGCCGCCGCGTGGTTATTTTGAATTGCTAAATTGTTAGTATTCTCTGCTTCTTGTAATAGCCTTTCCCTCTCTTTTAGTATTAATTCTGCTTGTTCTAACTTAATAACTGCATCTTGAAGAGTGGTATTAGCTTCTTGCTTTTCTAAAGTTGTGTTTCCCGAACAATTCCGTCGCCATCCGGTCGATGAGTCTGCACTTGGACAACATCATCGAGTCGCAAAACATTACCAGGTAACACTGCAACCCAAAATTCTAAAGGTGTAGCTTCTTGAGTACCAAGGACATAACCGATGGGAGTCATGGCAAAAATCCTCCGGATGCGAGAAAGTGTTGCACGCGCCGTTTGATGAGATTTGCATCACCCATCCGTCGTCCTAGTTCTCGTTCGAGTGCGCCAACGGGAGTGAGGTTTTGCGGTGCGCGGGGGTCTTTGTAAGGATGGGAAGCATATTCAGGAATCAGATAGGTAGTTTGGTCAGCTATCTTTTGCGCTGTTTGTAGCGGAATTTCGCTGGATAATTCCAAGCGGACAATACCGTGCAAACCGTGGTATCCCAAATTTTGAGGGTATTGGGAATTACCGGATTTGAGATACCAACTCCAGTGGGGTCGGTTTTGTGATTTGATTAAGAAGATAGGGGTTCTTTCTCCTGGTTTTAATTCCCATAAAAGGGCTGCATGTTCTGCACTCAAATAGTTTTTGTGCATCGTCTTAACGTAGCCCAATGTAAAATCTGGCGAATTATACGGCAGCCGCCCGTCACGAATAACGAGGGTATCTGGTTGCATGGTATAGTTTTGGAAGGCAAAAGTCGCTTCTGCCTTGAGCATGGCATTCTGAACTAGATTTTTGCGAATTTCCGGATTATTTTCTAAGTAAGGCTCGACTGGTTCGTAAACTAATTCTGCTCCACTTCCCAATGGGCAAGGAATGCGCGTTTGTGGTGCTTTTTGTTCACCTCCAAATCCCAAAATGCGGCGGATGGTGAATTGAGAACAGGTAGCGGTGCGGGTCGTTCTATTGACAACCACTGCACCAACGGCAATAGTGCCAAAGACTCCGTAATTCACTGTATTTCCACTACCACCGACAAGGGCTGCATCTATGCGGCGACGACCATCGATAAAAATGAGTTGCTGAGGTAATTCTGGTGGCGTTGTCGTTTGAAATTTGCTCCAGTCTGCCGCTTCTACTGTGGGGTCAACCTCACTAGAAGATTCCGAAAGTTCTTCCAAGTCAATTGGGGGTTGGTAGTCAGTTCCCCAAGGCTCAAGTCGAAAGTTGTTTTCTTGCCAGAAATTAAGGGACAATCTGCTTTTTGCCTCCTTTTCAGGTAATTTTTATGGCTCTACAGTTGGCATTGAAGTAATTTGATTTATTATGGCACACGTATAAATACTGCTGTTTGTTTGCTGGATGCATATAGAACCACCGTCTGACTGTAAGGGCGGGGATACCCCGCCCCTACTGCTGCAATTGTAATGTTTCTGATATTTTGAAATAATTACAGAGCACAAACGCCATCCGAAAGATGGTGGCGACATGGGAGTCAAAATGTCAGAGAATTTTAGAAGCCGAATTATCACACAAGGGTGCAGCGATCGCCTAATCGAGCCATGCTGCGTGCCGTTGGTTTTCAAAATGAAGATTTCACCAAAGCGATTGTGGGCATTGCCAACGGTTACAGTACAATCACTCCCTGTAACAGAGCAGTAAACTAGAGGGTGTCATTGTTTTTTGGTGCTTCTGAAACGTCGGATAACTGGGAGTTAATCTGAATAATGTCTAACAACCTATACGATCGCGATTTGCAATTATGGATTCAGCAAACCATTCAGCAGTTACAGAATCATGAATTTGGGTCGCTGGATATTGAGCATTTGATTGAGGAGCTAGTTGATTTGGGTAAATCAGAGAGAAATACGCTAAAAAGCAATCTCAAAATCTTGTTGGCTCACTTACTCAAGTTAAAGATTCAGCATGATGTACTCGATTCGATGAAAGCAAGTTGGTACAGTTCGGTTGTTGAACATCGTCAGCGGGTTCTCGACAATCTGGCAGATGCCCCATCTCTCAAAAGTTTCTTGGTAGAAGCTGTGGAAAAAGCCTATCCCGATGCCCGTAAAGTGGCAATTAAGGAGAGTAAACTTGCCAAATTCGGGGTTCGTGTACCGGAAGAGAGTGAGTATCCCATGATTTGTCCTTTTTCGATTGAGCAGATTCTGGATGAGGATTTCTACGGGTTATAGAGGGTGATGATGTGGTCAATTCAATTGAAAACTGCCGTAATTGTAGTGTTTCTGATATTTTGAAATAATAACAGAGCAAAAACGCCATCCATTCATATCGTGGCGACAGGGGAATCAAAATGTCAGAGAATTTAAGAAGCCGAATTGTCACACAAGGAGTGCAGCGATCGCCTAATCGAGCCATGCTGCGTGCCGTTGGTTTTCAAAATGAAGATTTCACCAAAGCGATTGTGGGCATTGCCAACGGTTACAGTACCATCACTCCCTGTAACATGGGGATCAACATCCTGGCGCAAAGGGCAGAAGTTGGGATTAAAAATGCTGGAGCAATGCCGCAAATGTTCGGCACAATTACGATCAGCGATGGCATCAGCATGGGAACTGAAGGGATGAAATATTCCCTAGTGTCAAGGGAAGTCATTGCTGACTCCATTGAAACCGCCTGCAATGGGCAAAGTATGGACGGGGTTCTCGCTATTGGCGGTTGCGATAAGAATATGCCGGGGGCGTTGATTGCGATCGCTCGCATGAACATACCCGCTATCTTTGTTTACGGTGGTACTATCAAACCAGGAAACTACCAAGGACGTGACCTCACAGTTGTCAGTTCTTTTGAAGCTGTGGGTCAATACAGCGCTGGTAAAATTGATGAGCAGGAACTGCTAGAAGTAGAACTTCACGCTTGTCCAGGTGCTGGTTCCTGTGGTGGAATGTTCACGGCAAATACCATGTCTAGTGCGATTGAAGCCATGGGGATGAGTTTGCCTTATTCTTCTACAATGGCAGCAGAAGATGCGGAAAAAGCTGACAGTACGGAAAAATCTGCGGTTGTCTTAGTAGAAGCCATTCGTCATCAAATTTTACCACGCCAGATTATCACCCGTAAATCCATAGAAAATGCCATTGCTGTAGTTATGGCTGTGGGTGGTTCGACAAATGCGGTGTTACATTTCCTGGCGATCGCCCATGCTGCTGGTGTCGAACTTTCCCTAGATGACTTTGAAACTATCCGCGCCCGTGTGCCTGTTTTGTGCGATTTGAAACCAAGCGGTAAGTATGTAGCCACAGACCTACATAAAGCTGGTGGCATTCCTCAAGTGATGAAAATGCTACTTGTGCATGATTTACTACACGGGGACTGCTTGACCATTACAGGTCAAAGCATCGCTAAAGTATTGGCAGATGTGCCTGAAGAACCATCTGCGGATCAAGATGTGATCCGTCCTTGGAACAACCCGATGTATTCAGAAGGACATTTAGCCATTATCAAAGGTAATTTGGCAGCAGAAGGTGCTGTCGCGAAAATTAGCGGAGTGAAAGTGCCTAAAATCACTGGTCCAGCACGAGTTTTTGAATCTGAGGAATCCTGCTTAGAGGCGATTCTGGCTCATAAAATTAACCCTGGGGATGTGCTCGTTATCCGCTACGAAGGACCTAAAGGTGGTCCCGGTATGCGGGAAATGCTAGCTCCCACCTCGGCAATTATCGGTGCTGGTTTGGCTGATTCGGTGGGATTGATCACCGATGGACGGTTCTCTGGCGGTACTTACGGTATGGTGGTTGGTCACGTTGCGCCAGAAGCCGCAGTTGGAGGTGCGATCGCTTTGGTGGAAGAAGGTGATATCATCACTATTGATGCTCATGCTCGGTTGTTGCAACTGCACCTATCCGATGAAGAGTTAGGCGATCGTCGTGCCAATTGGCGATCTCGCCCACCCCGTTACACCACTGGTGTGCTGGCAAAATATACCAAGTTGGTATCTTCCAGCAGTCTCGGTGCGGTGACGGATTTAGACTTGTTTTCAGGTGTCGGGTAACAAATTTTTTGGTATCTTGACCACTTTCGGTGAAGATGGAGATCTAAACCTCTAAAATTGACCAGGATGGCAACGGATGACATAACGGATGTAACGGATGATTTAACTGTGGGACGACGAGCATTGGCTATCCGCACTCATCCGTTATCAGTCTTGGCGTGAGGGTTATCGTACTTACCAATAACGAGTGATATCATGTCCGCTTGATTACTTATAATAAAAGCACCCCACCCCCTACCCCT
>CAZZXJ010000111.1:0-13091 GCA_964657905.1 uncultured Stigonema sp. | reverse complement strand
CCATGCCCTATGCCCCATGCCCCATGCCCTATTGAAGAATTGCTTAATCACAGTGTTATTCTGGGCATCTTATATATTAACAAGCACTGATTAGCGATCATTAGATGGGGCAGCCACAAAAACAAGACGCCGCCGAACAACAGATCCTTTCCTTAGGCCGCGTCCTTCAGACCCTGAGGGAAGAGGATGATGTTGAGGTTCTGATTGAAACTACTATTTCTTATCTCCAAGAGCAGTTTGACTACAGCCTGATTTGGATTGCTTTATACGATCGCCTGAATCACATATTGTTTGGCAAAGGCGGCATTACACCTGGTAGTGACACTAATTTTTTGCAACAAAGATTAGTTCTCAGTCCTGGGCATTTATTAGAGCAAGTGGTGATTTCACAGCGTCCCTTGGGTATAGCGGATTTGCGAGCCGAAACCCGAGATCAAAGATTGCGGGAACTGGCACAAAAGTTCAATATCCAGGGAACGATTATTTTGCCAATTCGCTATAAAGACCGCTGTTTAGGTTTAGTGTTGCTGGGTTCAGGGCGTTGGGGTTACTTACTAAATGGTGAAGTAAAAGCACGACTGATGATGGTTTTGGGCGAACTGGGGGCAGTGCTTTATCAAATTGAAATAGATTTACAGCATAAGCAAACTAGGCGATGCGACGAGCCGTTTTGGCAATTGCTGGAAAATTTGCACTCCCTTAGTAACCTAGAGCAAAGACTAGAAGCAGTGGTGCAAGCCACCCATAAATTTGTTTTGCCCACCCGCACAAATATTTACTGGTTTGAACACTCCCGGCGCTACTTTTGGCTGAGAGTCAGTAATCAACTACTTAACACAGTATCGGCAAAGACCTCTCACCAAGCAGTAGCCGGAATTACAGTGCAGGATTTGAGCGACTTTTATTATGCCTTGTCGAGCAATCAAATTGTGACTGTTGGGGAAGGGCGCACTTCTCTGAAAAGCAATTTCACGGGTAAGCTGCTGCAACGCCTGCGTGTGCGCTCACTTTTAGCAGCTCCCATCATCTGGCAAAATGACTTGCTTGGCTTTTTAGCCGTGGAAAGCAAAGAAGCTCGGATTTGGACAGAGACAGACAAAAATTTCGTCAAGGGTGCTGCTGGGTTAATCTCCCTAGTGACACCAAGCGAAGGCATGGAAATCACTACAAAAAAAATTCAAGAAGACGCTTACTTGACTGGTCAAGTTGCCCAGGCTATCTATAATAATGAAGACCTTGTGTCAGTTTTAGGCAATTGTGCGGCGAGAGTTTTGGAGCGACTGACTGCCACGCGGTTTTTACTGTTGCAGTACGACACTGACCAAAATAAATATCAAATTTTTTACCAAAGCCAACCGCACAATAAGAGACCGTTGACATTTGCCCTCGATACCCTCAAAGAATTGGATTTTCAGCTTTTACAAAATGCAAAAGAAGCGGTGGGTATTGAAAACTTAGAGTCAGATTTGCGGTTTTTTAACTGGCGTTACCCCTTGTTAGAAAATGGTACGCGATCTATTCTGATTAGCAACTGCGCTCAAGGTCATATACCAGAAGCCCTTTTGGTCATCGCAACTGAAATCAATCGCTGTTGGACAACAGTGGAAAAGGAACTGCTGCAAGTTTTTAGTCAACAGATTGGTGTGATTTTCCGTCAGTGGCAACTTCACCAAAAGACTGAGCAGCAGCAAAAAATTTTGCGTAGCTTTCAGCAATGCCTGCATATTATGGAAGAGGCACAGAGGGCAACAATCCAGCCCGTACAACAGTTGGAACGTGCAGCACTGGAACAAATAGCATGTGTTCTGAACTGTCCCCTAGTGATCCTGCTATCCTGGACGCCTAGACAGGATGTGGCCAAGATTATCCCTGGGGTGATTGCCAATAATCAGTTTGCAATTGCTGTGGATACACCCATCCCACTCCAGACTGAGGCACTGATTCAGTGGGCGCTGACTACAGATGGTTTGTTGACACTAACGGTGGATGATTTGCCCCCTGATACCAAGAAATGGCTGACTGGCGAAAGCATCGGTCAAATTTTGGTTATGGCATTACGCACCACTGCTCCCAATGAATCCACAGGTGTGGTGTTGATGGCAGACCATTTAAAGCGTCAGTGGTCAGAACAAAGTCTCAGTGCCACAGAAACACTAGTTTGCCAACTAGCTTGGTCACGTCGATGGCTACAAATTACCCAAATTCTCCAGTCAACAACTGAAGAGTTACAACAACTCAATTGGTACAAACATCGTCGTCTAGAGGACATTCAAAGAACCGTGGCATTGTTAGTGAGTCAAATGCATGATTTGGGAATTCCTGCTAATGAACTGACTCAGTTGCGCTACCAACAACTGCTGCGGCAGTTAGACACCGCAACTGCTTCAATGACTGCATTGCTAAAACTTGAGCAGTGGCAGTTGCATACTAACCGGGAAACAATGCCAGTTACCAGTTTGTTGAAGCGATCGCTCGAAAGAGTTGAAAATTTACTGAAACAAAAAAAGCTGTGGGTAGGTGTGCATGGTTTGGGACAACAGGTAGTGGATCATGAGTCAGAAAAAAGCTATTCACTTTTACCTCATGCCACAGAGGTGTTAAAATACCAGGCTATGGCGATCGTTGGCGACCTACAGAAAATTGAATTAGTTCTGTATGAATTGTTGGTTGCCGCCTGTCATCGTTCCACAGGTGTGGGCAGAATTGATATCTGGTGTCGTCGCCTTTCGGAGCGATCGCTAGAGGTGTCAATTACAGACAATGGCATGATTGAACCACAGTTACTGGCAGAGCTACGTCAAGATACTCCCAAGGATGTACTTGCTCCCTCCACTCTCGACCAACCACCAGGTTTACACCTGCTGATCTGCCAAAACCTCATGCAACAACTAGGAGGAGAATTACATTTCTATCAATTACCAGATGGTCGGGTAGTCAATCGTTTGCTATTGCCGTTAGCTGGTTAAAATTATCGCGATTTTCAATGATTTTATTGTGGGGTGGATACCGCCTCGCCGTTTCGGGCATAGGTAACGCACCCCATGCCCACGAAATCCCACTCCTTTTAGGGGTGGGATGAGTTTAACTTTTACCCGAAAGAGTTCATCGAACCAAACAAGTGAGTTGTGAAAAAGCCTGTATCAAACCCACATTCCGCACTTCATCGTGTAATATACGTAGATTTCCAATATCTGGCTAATGATGGTTATCTACCCATCATAAATTCTCAATAATTATCAGTATTAATACTAGATAATTGTTTCCTATTAGGAATTATTCTTGAATATCAACATGTTACATCTTAACGTGCGGAATGTGGGATAGAAACGGTTTCGAGCGACTGACGACAGAGGAACGTGTCCCATTTTGCCGTTATCTCGGCAGCCACCCAATATCGTTCCTCCAAGGCAGACAAAAAATATTTTCACTAGGACTTACGCATTGACATAATCTTGATTATGTGCATTTAAGCCCAACTTTTGTTTTAAGTGTTCTAAGATAAAATCACGAGCTACCTGAACAGACAAGTTTCTCTGGATTTCGTACCAGTTTTCAATTAGCTTAGGACTTACGCATTGACAGAAATGATAAACTATGCATTGCTTCTCTTTACAAGGCAGAGGCTTGTAATGCTCTTGTTGAAGGCAGAGCCTCCTCGATCTCATTCCCAGGCAGCAGCCCAGGAACGAGGCAGGGCAGGAGTTTTAGGTTAATAAGCCTTTATATCACATGATGGTCAATTTGTCAATGCGTAATTCCTAACAGCGATGCGAGGAAGGGGCTTGCACGATGGCTATTGGTCAACCTTACGCTTGTATGGCAGTATTTAGCCAGTGAACGCTTGGTTTTACATCATACAAATTACTTTTGGTAAATTTTTGACGAGTTGTACCCCTCAATATCTCCGTAGTTCCGTAAGTGTTCAGTACGCACAATATACAGCCATGATGGTTGCTAGCATTGAATTATCCAATTTTAAATTTGGTATTTTGAATTGCTTATGCAGGGGCAAACCCTATATTAATTAGTCACAAGTATCCTACTGGTGAAACAAACTGGTTATAATTTACCTCCAAATCCCAGAAATCAAACTCAAATCAGCACGGTATTAATATGGGACGTGCTCGTTCTAAATCTGACCTGCCTACAAAAATCTGTCCAGTATGTCAACGCTCCTTCACTTGGCGTAAGAAATGGGAAGATTGTTGGGACGAGGTGAAATACTGCTCAGAACGTTGCCGACGGCGACGTTCTGAAGCTAAAAATGAAACAAATTAAAATAAACCCTACACAAGACGCAAAGAGTACAAAGGACAGATGAATTTAAAGATACAACCTAAATTAATTATTCATGGTGGAGCTGGTAGTTCCCTAAAAAGTAAAGGAGGAATGGAGACGGTGCGTCGAGCGCTCTATCCTGTGGTTGAGGAAGTGTATTGTTTACTGCTATCGGGAGTAAGCGCCAAAGAAGCGGTAGTGCGGGGTTGTCAAATGTTGGAAGATGACCCCTGCTTTAATTCTGGTACTGGTTCAGTGCTGCAATCAGATGGTCAAATCCGCATGAGTGCTTCTCTGATGGATGGTGCGGCTCAAAGTTTTAGTGGCGTGATTAATGTCTCGCGTGTCAGAAATCCCATTGAGTTGGCGCAATTTTTACAAAACTCGCCTGACCGGGTGCTGTCAGATTTCGGCGCATCTGAACTGGCGCGGGAGTTGCAAATTCCTAGCTACAACGGTTTAACTGAGTTGCGATTGCAAGAGTGGATACAGGAACGTCAAGATAATTTTAAAAGAGCGATGGCTGGGGTTGTGGCAGAAGAGGAACTGCTGGAAACCAGCAATGCGCGACGCGGCACAATTGGTGTAGTTGCTTTGGATACTGAAGGAAGGCTAGCTACTGGCACTTCTACAGGCGGTAAGGGATTTGAGCGGCTTGGTCGCGTCAGTGATTCTGCTATGCCTGCTGGAAATTATGCTACAAAATATGCAGCGGTGAGTTGCACAGGAATCGGGGAAGACATCATTGATGAATGCTTAGCACCAAGGATTGTGGTGCGTGTCACCGATGGTATGTCCCTCCTCGATGCTATGCAGATGACGTTTGCAGAAGCAAGCAAGCACAACCGGGATTTTGGAGCGATCGCCCTTGATGCACATGGTGCGATCGCCTGGGGAAAAACTAGCGAAGCCCTCCTTGCCGCCTACCACGATGGAGAAAAGATCGGTGATACCCTGGAAATTCCTATGGGTACACAAATCGGCTGTCTTTACAAGTAAAAAGTCAATAGGCAAAAGGTAATATTCTTCTTGTTGCCTTTTGCCTATTGACATGCTGACTACACAAAATACTATGGCTTAATACGGTTCAGTTAAGATAATTACCTGCTGTCTACCTATGTAGAGACGCTAAATTTAGCGTCTCTACTCAACCGTATCGTAGTTTAGTGTAGAAAGAGACTATCCTTGGGTAGATTTCAACCGCCATCCTGGTTTCACCACTTGGCGGGTACGGGCAATTACCAGACAATCATCAGGGACATCTTCTGTAATTGTGGAACCAGCTGCTACGTAAACATCATTTCCCAGCGTTACGGGAGCAATTAAAACGCTATTAGCACCTGTACCAGTGCGATCGCCGATGATGGTACGGTGTTTTTTCACACCGTCATAGTTGGCTGTAATCGTTCCTGCACCAATATTCACGCGATTTCCTACAGTGGTATCACCTAAATAGGACAAATGAGCAACGTTGGTTTTATCACCCAACTTGCTATTTTTCAATTCCACAAAATTCCCCACACGACAACCTACACCCACTTCTACATGACCGCGCAGATGGGCATAGGGACCAATCCGCGTTCCCGCTTGCACCATGCTATCTGTGACTACAGAATAGAGCGCCGTGACATTTTCACCTAACTGGCTATTCTCAATTAAACTTCCTGGACCAATGCGGCTTCCTGTTTGAATGACTGTATTGCCTCGAATGTGAGTTTGAGGTTCAATAATCACATCCGGTTGTAATTCTACGGTGTCATCAATAGTGATGCTGGCGGGGTCTATGAGAGTGACACCCGCCGCCATCCATTTTTCTTTGATTCGCCTTTGTAAAATTTCAGACGCTGTTGCCAATTGCAGGCGATCATTTATGCCTAGAATTTCTTGGTAATCCTGCACATCCACCACCATCACTGGTTTCAACTGACTCACAGCATCGGTCAAATAGTATTCTTTCTGGGCATTGTTCGTCTGCAAGTGCGGCAGAAGTTTTGCTAAATCCTGCCACCGGAAGCAGTAAATTCCTGCATTAATGCGGCAATTTTGTTTTTGCGCAGGAGTGCAATCCCGGTCTTCCACAATTTGTTGTAGGATATTTTCACCATTACAAAAAACGCGCCCGTAACCTTTGGGATCGCTCAAGTGCGCGGTAAGAATGGTGGCTGCATTTTGGTGTTCAGTGTGAATTTGCAACAGTTGTTTGAGGGTTTGGGTGCGTAACAACGGCACATCCCCAGATAACACCAGCAGATCCCCAGTGTAGTCTTCTAGGTAGGGGAGTAATTGCTGGATGGCATGACCTGTCCCCAGTTGTACAGTCTGTTCGACAAACTCAAGAGTGGGAATTGATTGCATGGCTGCTTTGACTTCCTCCGCCTGATACCCTACAATCACCATCTGCCTTGAAGGCGAAAGCGGTCTTGCACTCTCAATAACTCGTTCGATCAGCTTGATCCCACCTAAAGGGTGTAAGACCTTGGGCAGGTTTGATTTCATCCGTGTTCCGCGTCCCGCCGCTAGAATTGCTACAACTACCATACTTAGCTATTGGCTATGAGTGAATTGCGATTAATGCGCTTACTTGTTTGAGTTTAGGCTCATAATGATACCAGCTATCTCCGCAACCCTAAATAAAACTTGTCTACAAATGCTAATCTTTATAAGAGATAATAAACTCTACAAACTGCTTCATTAGTTTGGGATTGCGCCAACCCGAGTCTGTTTCTTTCGCCATCACACCGAGCGCTTCTTCTGTTGTAAAAGCTATTTTGTAAGGTCGTTCGCTTGTCAGGGCATCATAAATGTCAATCATCTGAAACACCTGTGCCAGGTAGGGAATATCATCCCCAATCAATCCATCAGGGTAACCTGATCCGTCCCAACGTTCGTGGTGATGGCGAATGATGGGAATCACACCCCGCATGCTACGTAGTCGCAGGCAGATTTTTTCTCCAATCAAAACATGCTGTCTCATAACATCCCACTCTTCAGGGGTCAGTTTGCCACACTTGAGTAGCACCGCATCAGGAATGCCTACCTTACCAATGTCATGCAGATAACCTCCCCACATCAAATCCCGAATTTGGATGCGTGAGAAATTGAGGTACTCACCAAAAGCTTTTCCGAGTCTCACCAAACGTTCGCAGTGGTCGCCAGTATTTGGATCGCGACTTTCAATCGCCCCAGCAATGGAAAACAGCACTTGTTCGGCGTGATCCAAGTCTTCATTCAAACGCTTCTGCCGCACCAAAGACTTCACACGTGCCGCCAGTTCTACACGGTCAAATGGTTTAGTAATAAAATCATCTGCCCCTACTTCAATTCCCCGGATACGCGATCGCCGATCATTTAAAGCTGTAATGAAAATAACTGGGATAAGTCTAGTGTGTTCATCCTGCTTGAGTAACTGGCACACTTCAAACCCATCCATTCCAGGCATCATCACATCCAACAAAATTAAATCCAATTGTGTTTGATTTACAAGTTCTACTGCTACAGAACCACTGTCAGCCTCTATAACTTCATAACCTTCCATTGCCAACAGAGCGACAGCAGTCATACGACTAGCAGCATGGTCATCAACCACTAAAACTTTCGGCACGTCTATATCAAAGCCATTCACTGTAGAACCTTTGACTTGTAGTGTTCTAGAGAACAATGAATTGTGACTAGAATTAACACTCTGGTTCATCCATAAAGGCTTCGCTTCACTCTTTTCAAGCGTCAGGTCTTGTTGAGATAAGTCCAAAGAATAATCTAAACCATTTTGCAACGCTAAGGCATGATTTGAACCGATATGATTAGCTTTGTCTGGGTGGTTTGACTCACTAACAACTTGTTCGGTAGATCCCGTATACTTGGATTTCCATTGCACCACAAAGGCACTCCATTTTAAAAAATAGTTAAACGTGTCAGATTTCAAAAACTAGTTTAGTACTTGGCTGTATTCAACTCAGGTTTTTACCCAGCTTAACCTATGCGAAAGCTTGATGTCTTTTTTTCGGGATATCATGATTTTTTTATTGGTTTCTATAACATATAAGAACTTGCTGGAAATTTTTACTGTCTATAATTCCATTATGAACAATTATAACAAATCTTCAATCAGGTTTTTTACGGATATTTATTAACATAGCAGTGAAAGAAAATATTTGACTCGCTTTATATTTCAATTAGGGGGTTTCTAATTTAAAGTTTTGATTTTGCTCTGGTGTAGCTACGGATTTTATAAGTATAATTTATAGGAATCCTCAAACTATCAACAACCCGCTCCTTACAGTGACGACTTGCTTCTAACGTAAGTGATTAAGATCACAAAAACTTATTAACCCACGATTTGCAAAAAAAAGTCGAAAATTTTACATTTCTTCTGGTTGACTTTTGCCGAGCCACCGTTTTCGCCAACGAGAGGTAGGCTCTAGGGAACAGGCTTGTTGCTCTAGTTGACGTCGCCTGAGTATGACATCAGCAGGATCGCTCAATTGAGGGTCGCGATAGGGAATGGCGGCACGAGTCAGCAAATGTTCTTTTTCTGCCGGAGAGAGCGGGGGAAGGGGGGATGAGGGGGATGTAGTCAATGTTGCTTCCCTATCTCCCTCTCCCCCTGCGCTTACAAACGCTGCTACCGTACCAGGCGATCGCCTTCCCACTGGTGGTGTAGAACCTATTTGTAACCCTGCTGCTAAAAGAGCCGTGCGTACAGCAGCAGCACAGGAATAAGTAGCAAGGACGCCATCTTCGTGTAAAGAGAGTGAAAGTTTTTTAATAAATTCAACAGTCCATAAGTGAGGACACTGAGGTGGTGAAAAGGGATCGAGAAAAATTGCGTCACTCCGAAAATTAGACTGGTCTACTAGTCGAATCGTACTTCTGGCATCGCCAATTAATAACTTCGCCGCACATCTTTCTGTTTGCACTTGATGTTCGAAAGCCAGCTGGGTCAAAATTTGGGTAGACTCGCACCCCCAACTGTCGAATAAGTTATGAGCGATCGCAGCTTGTGGCACAGTTGTATTCAGTTCTAAACCAATGACTTCTACATAACAGGTGGGATTCACCGCCCAAATTGTCTGCAAAGCTGCTGCTGTGTTGTATCCAAGCCCATAACAAACATCTAACAGCCGCAACACAGGTTTCTTGGCGCTCATTGCTAGTTGAGTAGGAACCACAAACTTGAAAAAACTCTCCTGACGTGCTCCATAATGGCTGTGAAATAATTCGCTAAACTCTTTGGAAAAGAAGGTAAAAGAGCCATCTGCTGTTGCTTGTGGTACAAAGTTTTCAAAGTTTGGTATTGTCATATAACATTACTGATAACGAACGATTAACGACTAATGACTAAAACTTCTTCTGTCGTTTCTTGTAAGTGGCTGTTTGAACACCTTGACGATCCCCAAGTAGTCATAGTAGATTGTCGCTTTTCTCTCGCCGCTCCACATCTGGGAAAACAGCAGTACCAAGTGAGTCAC
Organism: uncultured Stigonema sp.; assembly: GCA_964657905.1. Classification (GTDB taxonomy): domain Bacteria; phylum Cyanobacteriota; class Cyanobacteriia; order Cyanobacteriales; family Nostocaceae; genus Stigonema. The sequence goes on along the minus strand of CAZZXJ010000111.1, from coordinate 3,345 downwards.
GTAAGTGGAGCGTATCATCTGGATTTAAAAGAGGATCTTTCCAGTCCCGTGGGAGAGCATGGGGGGAGACATCCTTTACCCAACCCCACTGAGTTAGCTGAAAAGTTATCAGCAATTGGAGTCAATTCCCAAAAAACTTTGGTCGTGGCTTACGATGACTCTCACCTTGCCTTTGCAGCTCGTCTATGGTGGTTATTACGCTATCTAGGACATGAGCAAGTGGCGGTACTTGATGGAGGCTTTAGCGCATGGCAAAAAGCTGGGTATCCCATCACAGATATCATTCCTCCAAGTCGAATGGCTACCTTCGTTCCCCATGTACAAATGCAGATGGTAGTAGATATTACAGCGGTGAAAAGTCGGAAAGATCGCCCAAAGGTAGTTTTGGTAGATTCACGGGAGAGCGATCGCTACTTAGGCTTAAGAGAACCAATTGATAAAATTGCTGGTCATATCAGGGGTGCGGTTAACTATCCCTGGCAAGAAGTTATAGACACAGCAGGCTATCTACTTCCGCTACAAGAGCAAAGCCGCCGGTGGTCCGACCTAGAAAATGCAGAGGAAATTATTGTTTACTGTGGTTCTGGTGTTACTGCTTGTGTAAATTTACTCTCTTTAGATCTGGCAGGTATTCATACGGCTCAACTTTATGCTGGTAGCTGGAGTGACTGGATTAGTTATTAGTCAATGGTCATTTGTCCTTTGTCTAATACCAATGACCAATGCCCCATGCCCCATGCCCAATGACAAATTTTAAAATCGACCTAATTCCCAATTGTAATTGAGAGTGAAGAACCAGCCATTAAAATCAATTTTTTGGTCGGTAGAGCTACCCAGAGTTACGCCACTCTCCAAACTAATATTGCTGTAGTTGGATATTCCGTAAGTTAAGTGACCGAATAGCCGATGATATTGGTCTTCTCTTTGAATCTCGGTAAAATTTGATAAGCCAAACTGGTAGTCAAGACCAACTTGGAGTGACTTTTGCCAGTAGTAGTCCAAAGAAACCCACAAGGAATTGATTACCCGATTGCGGCTATCTCGTCCATTGGGGGGGTCAGTAAAACTCATACGCAATTCGTAGAAGCTATCTAGCATCAACTTGGGAGTGATCGGGTCTCGCCGTCCTAAAGACAGGCGCAGGGAATTCTCGTTCAAAAAGCGATCGCCTGCGCTAAAATTAGATATTTTTGTGGCGTAGAACAACTGTTGATTGCTCCAACCGAAGTCTCCATACATTCGCGGCGTTAGCTGCTTGTAAATATCAAGGTTAAATCTTACTTGGCTGTAATTATATTTTGATTGATTTATGTAACGAATCAGGTTGCCATCAATTGACCCATTCAAATAAGTTTTGGATCCCAACGACAAGGGTGCAGAGGCTAGAGTCAGTCCAGAAAAAATCAAGCCGTCCTGTTTGGGAGTAACTGAGGAAAAAATGTTACTTGTCTGGAAGTAGCCAAGATGAGCTAGCAGGTAGCCAATCGGTTTAGACTCAGGATCGAGTGGTGCTAGTCGTGGGTTCGGTAGTTGTTCTAGCTGTCTTTGACGCAAAAATAATTTGCCCAGTTCCCCACTGCTATTTGTTTCAGACGGCAGTTGTTTTTTCTCTTGCAGCCGCCGTAGTAGCCTCTGTCTTCTTTCTGTGAAATCTATTACATGAGGTACTTGCAAGCGTCGCTCTATTTGTGTTGGGGAAGTTCCAGGAAAATCATCGGTTGCCTGTCCTTCGAGCGGTGGTGCTTGTAGTGTCTGATTTGACGGTATCTGTGAGTGTAAACTTGAGGATTCACAGGACTTGTGTTTAATTTTACTGGAGACTAAAGGTTTTCCAAAGGAATAAAGTTTTACACTTTCTTCTACTTTTGTGCTTCTGTGTTCCTGATCCACGACCGCCAAAGATGTTATAGTTGACACAAGGTCGTCTTTGCGACTTCTCAGGTTTGGATTCTTAGCGCACGCTGCATCTACCCCAGTGCCATACGAGTTGACACTTATAGAGGCTAATAAAAAAATCCAAAACGACAAATTTTTCCAGCCTTTAGGTTGCATCTTTAATAATAGCTTTTTCTCAACGTAGACCCACAAACTGCGTTGAAGTTTCCAATTATGAATATTAAATTTCCAAGTAATTTTAGCCACGGGAAACAGTATTTTTTCTGAATTAAAACAACAAAAAAATGTAGATTTTAAATGCTAGTATCCACCAATTTAATAACTCCTAATATAAATTTAAATAAATACTTAATTCATAATACAATTGCTTATTTTAGCTGGCAAAATTTAAAAGAATTATCAGCAAATTTACATGAATAAACTTGCTATAAAAATTAACAGAATTAACCTGGTGAAAATAAAACCTGTATTCAACTGGCTTGGTATTAGTAAAATTATCCGAGGCTCTAAATTATGTTTCGCAAGTTTTTCCCACTTGTGGTAATTGGTGTATGGGGAGTGGTTGTGCTAACTCTACCAAATCGGGCAAGTGCTACTACACCTCTAACCAAAGCCGAGATTCAAGACCTCCACAACTTAGTGCAACTCATGCCCCAAAATCAGCCGAGGCGTCAAGCACATAAACTTGATGCAATAATTCCTGGGGATGGGTTAACCACTGGTAGAGCTTCCCTGGCAGACTTGCGGTTCAACGACGGCTCTTTGGCACGGGTAGGAGAACAGGCATTGTTTAGATTTTTACCGAAGACGCGGAACTTTAACCTGTCAAAAGGGAATGTACTACTGCTCATCCCACCAGGAAGGGGGCAAACACGCATAAATACGCCGAATGCAGCAGCAGCAATTCGCGGTTCGGCATTATTTGTCCGCTACGACAAGGAAACAGATACCACGGTTGTAGGTGCATTAACAAACAGTGGGATTCAAGTCTTTAACAAGAAAGCGAATCAAAGTCAGAAGCTTCAAGCAGGGCAACTGATGGTTATAGTTAAAGGTAAATTTCAGGGTCTATACGATTTTGATTTGAGAAATTTTTATGATACTAGCGATCTGGTTCGGGGACTTAATCTAAGTCAGCGTAGTATACCTAATCGAGATCCGGCGATCGCAGAAGTTCAAGCTGAAACTGCTGCTGCTGTCGCAGCACAGTCGCCAATAACTGGGAGGGGAGTAGTTGAAAACCCATCTTTTTTAAGGCTGACTCCTGGTTCTTCAGATTTGTCTAGCCCAGAGACTATCAGAGACAATTCCCCAACAAACTCCTTACTGGAAACAGGACAAATCTTTCCTAATAATGGCGGTCATTTTGGTGGCAACACCCCAGTAAATGGCAACCTACCAATCCAACCTACCACCCCACCGGCATCAATCCAACCTACCACCCCACCG